>JAQULY010000533.1 GCA_028718445.1 Kiritimatiellia bacterium | reverse complement strand
ACCACCCTGGCGAGAGCAAGTGAGCTACATCACGGGAGATGCCCCGCTTTCACAGTTCCCGGTATCCCCTCTGACCCCATTGCGTCCAGTGGTCACTTTGTAGCCACCGCCGGATCTACTTGTCCATGTCGCGAAGCGGCGAGGTTACCTCGGCAAAGCCGAAGTAGCCTCGCCTGCCACAAAACTACGTAGTGGGTCGGTTTGGAACCGGGTGACGTCGAACCGAGGTCAGGCTATCTTATCTGAGCCTGTGGAGGGCGACTCTGGAGTGTCGGTAGCCAAGGCTCTGCGGATCATCTTCTCTACGTCTTCGTTCATTCCGCTTGGAGCAAGAGTGATATTGGGATGAGCCCGCCGCCACACACGGAAGATTTCGTCTGCAAACGCAGGCCCGATGCTTTCGACGCCACGGAAATCAAGGTTTACTTCTCGAAAGCGGTCGCATCGTGCCATAACTCGCTTCGCCTGTGAACGAGAGATCAGCGACGCACCCTCCGTCTGTGCTAGCGCAACGAGCAGATGCGTTCGTCGAAATGCGTAGTCATCCTGCTCGGTCGAGTAACGATCAAACACTTCCTTGATCGTGTGTGTGGACGTCGGTTGAATCTTCATTGCGACAACGGTCCCAGACAATGGCTTCGCGTCATCAATGAGCCAATCTGCGCCCTCGCGCCTGTGCACCAAGCTCAGCGAGCCAGATAGGATGATAAATAGGTCGAACACACGAGACGTAAAGAAGATTCCTTCGCCAGTGTGGTGCTCCGGGTCTGTCGTCAAACGGCCCTTGACCAACTCAAGAATGGCGTGTCGTTCATCGTCCAGCCCATAAGCCTCCTTGATTTTTCGGAAGATGCCGACGCCCTCATCTTGCACTATGAAGCTGAGTTCAGCGATCGTCTGCTCCAGTTTAACGGTAACCTTCGGCGCTCCAGAATGGTCCTTGGCATTGTTGAGCATCTCCGTCACGCCGTATTGGCAAATCGTTAGGATGTTTTCGGGCAATGTAGTGAGCAGGGGCCGAAGATCTTGGGACCAAACTACGTCCTCTTGGAACTCGGGGTTCAATGGGTAAACCTGAAGGTGCTTCTTCAATACGGCAAGCTCGTACCGTCTCGCTTTCGTGTGTCCGTGTCCGAGGATCACGCCTTTGTGCAACAGCTTTTGCAGATGACGACCGATGGCTTGCCGAGAGATGCCAAAGTGTTCTGCAGCTCGTGAAGCTAGCTCCGAATCCATCTTAGCCGCGATCTGCCCAAGCAGCCACTGCTGTATTTCTGCACTAGAAGTCATGGGCAACTGTAAACTGAAATCGAGATGATTGTCAACAAGCATGTTGACAGTGACTATAACAAATTAATTGTAAAGGACTTACGTTGGCTAGATCAGAATGTGCGAACTTACTCGCGTGGACGACTGTTCGCTGCAGCCGCGTGATGGCCGGCGCGAAGCGCCGGACAGAAAGCCGGTGGTAATCCGCAACGCCGATGGCGGGGTGTGAAGCGTCCGCGCCATCGATATGCCGTTCAGCGGCGACATTTACGCCATCCCGTGGAACGATTTGTTAGGCACTCTTTAGGTATCAAGCTTAAATGGTCGCTGAGCTGTCCCTATTTAAGTTTACAGCGCGGTCATCACGACTGAATGGTAAGTCTCGACAGTCCCTTTTCGATGCACAATGAGGAAGAAATCCTCTCTCAACGTCTCATATGTATATCTCGAGGCGGTTCGAGCGTCTTGGTGTAGTTGCTGGTGTCTGACTTTCATGGATCAATCACCGGGATGCTAAGAGAGGAAAGGTAGTCGAACGTCGGATCGTAAAACGCAGGCTGTCGCGTGGGGTCATCGGTGACGCCTTGGGGAACGAAGATAACCATCCCCTGACGAGCACGTGTAAGCAAGACTCGATAAGCATTGCGCAGATAGTTCCGTTTCTCTTCTTTGTGTATGTTTCGCCAACCGCTGCCCCAAAAGGAATGAAAAGCCCACCCACTGTCCGTGAATCGAAAGTCCCCGTCCCATGTAACGCAGACCCAATCTAGTTCAAGCCCCTGGACTTGGAACTCCGTCGCTGCATCCTCGAGGTAGTAGCTTGAGCGCGTATCCTGCCTATCGTTCAGGAACCAGTGCACCGGGTCAATGCTCACACGAACATCTATCGCGTGAGGCTTGAGACGTTGTGCCTCTGACGAGGCTACCAGGCCGTAACGTTCCGACCCGCGCGCGTGCTCCCTGATCCAGCGCCGAGCTCGCGCCAAATCTCTGGTGAGCGCGATGGGGTACCGGCGACGGAGTCTTGCGTAGGCGTCTCGCGCTAGATCTGCTTCACAATCAAGGATCGCCTTAACGAAACTCGACACGTTCTCGGCTCGGAACGATCGCATTGAAACGGCCAGATGGAGATCCCGGTCGAAATGCACATCCGGCCGCGCGCGGACGGACTCGATGGCATGCCCCGCCGCGTACTCGCGGTCACTAAGTTCCGGCGAAATATAGACATGCCATTGAGGAAAAGCTGAGTTGATCGCGTCTAGCCAAGCACCAATTCCCGCTTCCCCGGTGTTGATTTCCTGGCCACCACCGACGAGGCAAACGACCACAGCCCAATCCTCGTGCCGATCCAAGTAGGAGATCAGGAACTCGGGTTCCGACTTGGTAAAGTCCGGACGCTTTTTCTTCGTGCGCATGAAGATCGTAGTCTTCTCGCGATCCCATGCTCGTTGAGCCTCGTCGAATATGACAACGTGATCGATCGGCGGTCTGTTGTCCCGGAGCGCCTCGTCACGGAAATGGTGAACGTTCTGAATGAACGCCTTAACGCTTTCGCCTACGTTGCCCTTGCGCACACGATCTCCAAGCCTGCGACGACGCATCACCTCATCGCGTGTCAGTGCTTCACGCAAGACCGCAACTAGCGGTCCATTACCGGAGAGAAAGACGGCGTGGGTTGACTTCTGGGGGTCTCTGCGTTTCGTGGCAACGTTCAGACCAACCAAGGTCTTTCCGGCGCCCGGAACTCCTGTGACAAGACAGATCACTTTCCGACCCTGCTGACGCGCCTCGTCGACAAGTTCTTCAATGCGTCGGGAAGTCACGCGCAGGTTGCGGGCGCCGGCGTCGTGTCGTGCGATGGCGTCAACCGAATGCTGCGCATAGAGGTTCTGGGCTGCCTGGATGATTGTTGGAGTGGGATGGTATGGCGCGGAACCCCAGTTCATACCGTTCAATGTGTCGCCGGCCATGCTACGCAACCCCATGTCAATGACACCGCGCAGACCGCGCGCATTCGACATTGCAGGAGGATACACAAGATCCTCGTGGGGCAACGGCAAAGTTTGGTCGGCGGCGCCTGCCGCTGTCGCCACCAGGATTGGCAAGATTGCTGCGCCGTGGCTGGCCTGGTGGAAGTTCTTTAGGTCAAGAGCGTAGTCCCAAGCTTGGTCGATATCTTTGCGGTAATAGTCATTCTCTCCAACCTTGAACTCGATCACGAAGATCCCCGCACCAGAGACCAACACAGCGTCGATGCGACGGCCCATACGGGGAATGTTGAACTCCAGGAACAGTGTCCCTGCGAGGCCAGGTAAGGTGGCCTTGAGGACACCGATCTCTTCAAGCCATGCATCTCGCTGGGCAGGTTCCACTGCCATATCGCTGTTTCCCGTCAGTGTGCCGAGTACGGTCTCAGGCGTTGCCGCAAGAAACACCTCGACTGTCGCAACATAGTACGCCCGCGGGAGGAGCACTGGAGACTCATGCGACATTCGTCAATTCTCCTCCACGTAAATAGATAAATAGGGACGATAAATAGGGACAGCTCAGCGACTATTTAAGTTTGACACACGAAGAGGA
>JAQULY010000532.1 GCA_028718445.1 Kiritimatiellia bacterium | reverse complement strand
CAGCGCCATGCCGGCCTGCTGCTGGCGGGACCCCCTCCGCGGCCCAGGCATCTGGGCGACGGACAGGTCGCCTTCGCGTTCCGGCGCGGCGGGCGTTCGCTGGCCTTTGTCTGCAACGACGCCGCGGAACCGGCCCGCGTGCGCTTCGGCGGGCGCCATCGGCAACTGGCGCCGCGCTCGGCGCAGGTGTTCGAGGACGGACGTCTGCGTCTGGATACCGCCCATGTGCGCGACGCAGATCGGATCGCGCGGAGGATGCGCCCGGCGCGGGAGAAGCTCAGGGCGTTCGCGTGGCGGGCTGAACCGCCGGCGGAGGCACGCGACGACGGTGCCGGCCATGCCGTGGTCGTGCCACGACCGGTCGAGCAGTTGCGGCTCACGGCGGACGCCACGGACTATTGCTGGTACAGCACCGACCTGCACGTGGGGGTGCGGGAAGCTGGCCCCGGCATGTTGAGGGTGCGAGGCGTGGCGGACGTTGTCTACGTGTATGTGGACGGTGTGCTGTGTGCCACGACGCGTCCACCGCTGGTCGAGAATCGCGGCCCCCTGCGGGGTCGCGGTTTCGAGCAAACTTTTTCGCTCGAGCTGGCGCGCGGCCGGCACACGCTTTCGCTCCTGTGCTGCGCGCTGGGTCTGATCAAGGGTGACTGGCAGATCGGCTGGCGGAACATGGTCGCTGAGCGCAAGGGAATCTGGAGGGATGTGCATTGGCGTGGGCGGCGTCTGCCGGGGCCTTGGACGCTCCGGTCAGGTTTGGTGGGTGAGCCGAAACGCTGGTGGGATGAGTCTGGAACGGCGGCCGGATGGCGAACGGGGCGTGTCGGCATCGGCCGACCGTTGACGTGGTGGCGCACGACGTTTGCGCGTCCGCGTGGCGGGGCACCGCTGGCGCTTGACCTGGCCGGAATGAACAAGGGGCTGGCGTGGGTCAATGGCCGCTGCATTGGCCGCTATTGGCTGATTGCCGCGGCGGCGCAGCCGAGTGGCGACACGGTTGGCTGCGTCGGCGCCGGGCAGCCCACACAACGCTACTACCATGTTCCGCGGGAATGGCTGACGGACGAAAACACGCTCGTCCTGTTCGAAGAGGCGGGCGGCGATCCGTGCGGCGTGCGGCTTTGCGCCTGGGGGTAGCCCGCCAGCAATGCACGGAACGCGCACACGGTGCGGGATCATGGCGTGCCCGGAAATCGCACGCGCGGCGATTGTCGGTGTAGCAGGATGTGAAGCATGTGGGTTGGAACTCGTAAAAGAAAAGGAACTCGGCAATGAAAAGGACGCTCTGGTGTGTGGGAATGGCGGCTTGGCTCGGCACGGGCATCGTACCGACCCACGCCTACACTCAGTGGAAGTACAATGTGGCGGCCGCGGATACCGATTGGTTCAACGCGGCAAACTGGACCGCCGGCGTGCCGGATGGAGACGACGACTGGGTCGTGGGCATCGGGGCGGCGTTCAACCGGACGGTGCGGGTGGACAGCGCCGCCCAAGCTGTGGGAAAGGCCGGGGAAATCGGGTCCACATCGGCCGGCTATGCGGCGTACCTCCAGATTTTTTCGGACTGCTCTTTCACGAGCTTGATCGGTCGTGAGGGCTCTCTGGAGCAGAGCGCCGGCGTCCTGCTGTGCCCAACGCTGCGTCTGTTCGGCGGCACGGCGTCGTTCACCTGGACGATGACCGGCGGCGCCGTAACCTCCACCACCGAGATCACGTCTCGCGCCGGTTACTACGCTAGTCCCGAGAACGGCAACGTGGTCTGGAACATCGGCGGCAGCGCCAGCGTGACGACGCCAAACATGTACCTCGACACCTTTGCCGGCCATCCCACGGGCCGGACCCTGAACCAGACCGGCGGTCAGATCAACATCAGCAGCGCGATGGGGGTGGCGGAATACACATCGAGCCCCACGAACTGCGTCTATAACTTCACGGGTGGCACGCTGAACATCAGCAACAGCGCCGCCAAACCCGCCCTGTTGATCTACGGCAACGGCACGATGATGCTGGGCGATGCCGCCGGCGCCGCGGGCGTATTCCGAACCGGACCCAACAACGCCAATCTCTACATCATCGGCAAGGCCATCGGTTGGGGCGACTACACGCCGGTGGGGGGCGCATACACCTTGGCCGACAGCGGGACCATCAAGGCCGACGGCTATGGGCAGCAACGCGACCTCGATTTCAGCGCCATGACCTGGGCCAACTACGGATCGTCGGACAACACCACCGACAAGGGTGTCTACGCCGTGCGCGGCGGCAAGCTGAAGCTGCCGCCCGTGGCCGTGAGCGGAACCGCCACGACAAAGTGGGGGCAGAATAGCAGCTTCGCCAACCTGACGTTTGTCAACACGGTGGAAGCTTCCTTCACCAGTGCTGCCGCGGGAAGCTGGACGGTCAGCTTGCTCAGCTTGGATCGCACCGACGTATACGCGCACCCGAATCACAAGTTCATCGGGGTGTGGGATATGACGGCACCCGCGTTTGCCGGCGCCAACCTGACCTTCCGCTACGACAACGCTCTGGCGGCAGCCCTGAACTGCGAGGAGTCCAAGCTGCGGGTCTACCGCTACACCAGCGGCGTCTGGACCGACGTGACGAGTTCCCTCGATACGGCGAACCATCGCATCACCGCCAACGGGCTGACCTCGTTGTCGCAGTTCGCCGTCGGCCTGCCGGTCAGCGGCACGGTCATTCGGATTCAGTGACGATGAGGACGCGCGGCTACATATTGGTTGCGCTCGCTGCGGGTCTAGCTATCGCCACGGTGCGAGCAGCGGACGAAGCGGTCGAACTGGACCCGTCCGGCATGCTGCACCGGCGTCCCGGCGCCGAGGCCACGACGCCGTCCGCCGGCGCAGCCGCGGCACCGGACAGGCCCGGACCGAACCCACCGGAGCCGTCTCTGATCCATGTGCCTCTCGCGTCTTTCGCCACGGCGACGAATTGCGTTGTGGACCACGGCCGTGTCTGGCTCAACCGCGAACCGCGGCAGGACGCCGAGGGTTGTCTGGTGATGGAAGCGGAGGAAGCCTCGCGGCTCACTCCCGAAGAGGGACGCACGGCCGTCGGGTTTGACGCGGCGGACGGATGCCGTTTCGCTGCCAACGTGATGGATGGAACCTACGACTTCGTGCTTGGCTCCGGCGGTGTCTATCGCACCTGGTACCGGGCGTGGTTTCCTCTGGCCGGCCGCTGGAATCACACCGAGACGCTTGACGGCGGTGTTCGCGAAAATGTGACGGACAGCCTCAATGGGCCGACGGGCCGATGGGTTTGGGTTCAAGGTCCGACACGTTCATTGGCTGCCGGGCCGCATCGGTTAGCCCTGGACTACCAGGGCGGCGCGCGATTGGACAAGATGGCCCTTGCGCCTGAGTCGTTTGTGCCGACGGGACGCGGCCCGACGGCGCGCTACGCGCGCGCGGATGTGGCCGGTCGTGTGGAGACCCCTGTGCTGGCGCCCGTGGGCGTAGCGCAGTGGCGTTCGTTGGCGCCGAACGCTTTGGGCGGCGGCGGGACGGTCGCCGCTTTCTGTTCGCCCGGCAACAAGGAGTCGTGGGAGGCGGTGGCCCCCGACGGGAGTCTGCCGGCGACAGTGACCACAGCGACGTCATTTGCCGGCCTGCGCGTGGCCTTGGACCTGGTGAGTGGAACGAATGGTGTTACACCCATGCTTGTCGGCCCGGCACTCTGCGCCGCAACCGCGCCGCCCCTGGCCTTCGGCAACGATCGCGTCAACCTGATGTTCTCGCGTAGCGGGGGCGATCTGGTGGGCGTGCGCGATCTGGTCATCAGCAACACCTTCCTGGCTTCAGCCGGACGCCCGCACCCGCTGGTGATGCAGCGGACGCTGCAGGGCGGAACGCTGGAAGG
>JAQULY010000531.1 GCA_028718445.1 Kiritimatiellia bacterium | reverse complement strand
TCCGATCTACGCTGGCCGACGTGGCCTGGCAGGCCGACTCGCCAGGCAAGGCCGCGCTCGAGAACGCGCGCGCCGGAAAACCGGAAAAGGCACAGAATCTGACCGTCCAGGCCTTCAATCAGGCGTTCCTGTACCTGGTGACCGAAGACCCGACGCGGCGCGACAACGCCCGCGCCCTGCTCGACGCCTGGGCTGTCCAGCATGGGGCAAAACATGACTTCGGCGACGGCTGGCGCGACGGGTACCGCTTCGCGCTCTGCTATGACTGGCTTTACAATGAGCTCGCACCCGCGACGCGGGACGCCATGCGCGAGACGATGGCCGCGGGGATGAACGCCGAAACCCTGCACGGCTGGGAACACCTCGGCTACCTCAAGGGGTCGGTGATCACCGGACGCCCGTGCGACTGGGGCGCCATCGCCAGCGGCTCGATGCTGATGCAATGGCTGGCCATCGCCGGCGAGGATCCGTGCGCGTCCCGGGAGTTCCTGGCCGCCATCGTTGACCTGATGCAGTACATCGCCGACCTCGGCGTCACGGCGGACGGATACATGAACGCCGGCAACGGTTATGCCGCGGGAGATTTCATCAACTACGGGTACGCGGTACGCGCCTTGCAGGTTCACGGTGTTCCGCTCGTGGACCATCCGCACCTGCGGGCGTTGGCGGAATGGCTGGCGTACGAAAGCATCCCAGGCCAGTACGTGTTCGACAACCGCAATTTCTCGAGCGGCCATCACGGCGGTCTGGCCCCGCTGATGCTGACCCTGGCCGCCCGCCACGGCGGCACGGCTGCGTGGCTGGTTGACCAGGGGCGCGGTCCCGACCGCTCCGGCGCCTACGGCGTGCCGGGTGTCCTGTGGGGAGACTTCAGTTCAGCGCCGGTCGCGCCGCCCGATCTGCCGCTTGCCCGCTGGATTTCGACCATGGGCATCTCGTTCAGCCGCGGCGGCTGGACCAACGGCAGCCACTTCTGCCTCGGCATGGAACCCCTTGTTCCCGGCAAGACGCACGCGGACAAGGGCTCGTTCACTTTCTATTCCCACGGCCAGTCCTTCGCTGCCGATCCGGGCGTGGGCTTTCCGAATGGCGAATACCACCAAACCATCCTCATAGACGGCAAGGGGCAGCACAACAGCAACGGACAGACCACCATTGATGCGATTCCGCGTGGTTTTCTGACTTCCGCGCTTGCCGATCTGAACCACCTCGATGTGAAGCCGGCGTACGAACGGCACCTGGCTTACACGCGCACGCAACCGGGCCCGGTGGAATTCGGCAAGCTCGAGTACGGACGTGGTCTGCCATTCCGCTGGGAAGTGTTCCGCCCGATGGAGCGCGCCGAGCGCTACGGCCTGTACGTGCGCGGCGCGGTGCAGCCCTACGTGGTGATCCTCGACGACATTCAGCAGGATAAACAGGAACACACGTACGCATGGCTGATGCATGGCCGCGCGCAGGGGCAAGTGGCCGGGCCGGGCCACGTCCGCTACCAGAGTCGGTACGCAGGAGCGTACGTCCAGGCGGAGCGGGAGGCGCGTATCAGTTTCACGAACGATCTGCCGGCGGCGGGCGAGTACACGGTGTACGTCCTGCTCCGGAAATGGCCCCAATTGAAGAACTGGTTCTCGCATTACGTCGGGCTGCATGTAAACGGCCGTGCCACGTACTTCCGGCCCGCGGATCACTTGGACGACTGGCATTGGGCGCCGGCCGGCACGCACGTCCTGCGGGCGGGGAAGAACGAGGTCGCCGTTTCGGGCGGCCGTGGACTGTGGGTGGCGCAAGCCGTGGCGCTGCCGGGCACGAATGCTCCGACGCCAGGGCGAATGCTTGACAGTCGGTTCGAGGGCGCGGCTCCCGCCGGCAGTGTTGTGTTCAAGCGTGGGCCGGATCTCAATTCTGAAGACTGGTCGGTTCACCGCGATCCCTGCGCCCGTATGGATCTCCATTTTCTCCAGCCGGGCGCGCATGAATTGGCGTTGGACCTCTGGCAGAAACCGCGGGCCGTGCCGCTGGCCCTGCGCGCCGGGCAGAAGGCGGTCCGCGCCGGATTCGCCGCCGTGCTGATCCCCTACGACTCCAACGATCCGACGCCGGTGTGGACGGGCGCGGGCGATGGCGGTGCCACGCTGACCTGGGGACCATACACGGATCATCTGTATGCCAACCCCGCGCAGAACCCGACGGCGGGCGACGGCACAGTGCTCCAGACCGATGGGAAGTTCGCCCTGGTTCGAACGCGGAACGAGGCGGTCGTCGGGCACATCCTGGTCGCCGGGACCAAGCTGGTTTTTCACGGAAACGCGCTGGTCGAGGGCGATGCCGGACCGCTGCACGTCATGAACGACGGCGCCAACTGCGTCGTGCAGACACCTCGGTCCGGCGCCGGGATTCGCGTTCTGGCTCTGGGCGCCGGCGAAGCGGTGGTCAACCACCGCCGCCAGTCGCTGGAGACATCGCACGGAACTGCGCGCCTGCGGGTGGCGGCGCTGCCGAAGGCATGGAGCGTCGCCGTCTCGGATGACGGTCGCCGCGTAACCGTCACGGGCGATGGCCCGTTGCCGCTCAAGGTTCAGGCGCCCCGGGCGGTCGAGTGCGTGGTCAATGAAGTCGGCGTCTGGTTCAGCCGCGACGGATTCGGGAATGTCTACCCCAAGATCGAACTCACCGAACTGACGCATGGCAGAGAGCCGCTGGAATCCAGACATGTCAACGCTACACATTGATCTGAACGGAACCTGGGACTTCGTGGCCGATCTCGATCCGAAGTACCACGCCATCCATGGTGGCTTCCACAGCCCTGAAGTGAACCGGCGGCACTGGCAGAAGGTTCCCGTGCCGGGGGTGTGGCAGAAGTATGGCGAGCGCTACGACATCTACGAGGGCGTCTGCTGGTTCGCCCGCGAGTTCGAGGCGCCGGACGCGGTGGCCAAGGCGACCGCCCGCCTGCGCTTTGGAGCGGTGAACTATCTGGCCAACGTCTATCTCAACGGCGAAAAGATCGGGGCGCACGAGGGCGGCTACACCGAGTTCGTCATTGATGCCACGGGCAAGCTGAAGCCCGGCGTCAACCATCTCGCCGTGCAGGTGGACAACCGCGCGCTGATCACCAAGTGGCCGCCCTGCCTGGGCTATTTCAACTACGGCGGCATCCACCGGGCCGTGACCCTGGAACTTGCCGATGGTCCCTTCCTGGACGACGTGCGACTTGAAGGCGCCATGTCGGAGAAAGGGTGGGAACTCAGGATCGGCGGGCGCGTGTCCGGCATGGCGGGCAACTCCAAAGGCCTGATCCTGCGCGTCTCCAGCGGCGATCTTTCCTGGGAGGAGCAAGTGGGCGCAGACGGAGCCCTGGCGGTCCGCGTTCCGTTTTTCGACACGCCCGCATGGTCGCCCGAAGATCCGCACCTGGAACCGGTCGCAGTCGAGCTGCTCGACGAAGCGCGGACGGCGCTTGACCGGCGCGAGTTCCGTTTCGGCTTTCGAACCATCGCCATGCGCGACGGGCATGTGAATCTCAACGGCAGGCCCTATCCGCTCCAAGGGCTGTGTTATGTCTACGACTCGCCGGTCTCCGGTCTGGTGATGAGGCCGGAGCAGATCGAGACCGACGTGCGCCTGATGAAGGAACTCGGCTGCAATGCCGTGCGCTGCCATTACCCGATGGATGCGGCCTTCTATGACGCGTGCGACCGGGTGGGGCTGCTGGTGTGGACCGAGCCGCCGGTCTACTGCTATCACCCTGGGGACCAGGAGACCGGCACGCGTTTTGCCGATCCGGAGTGGCTGGACCTGGCCCAGCGGATGGCGCGCGAGATGATCGCCGTGGCGCGCAACCATCCCAGCGTGGCGATCTACAGTATCGGCAACGAGTGCAACACCCACAACCCGGAGACCGAGGCCTTCTTCCGCGCG
>JAQULY010000530.1 GCA_028718445.1 Kiritimatiellia bacterium | reverse complement strand
AAGGGGTTTGAGGTGGTGGGGCCCATCGAACAGCGAAAAGTGGGGCCGTTGGCTAAGTACCAGTTCAGCCGGCGGGAAGTGGATCGGATCGAGTGCGCCGACGACAACGGTCGCCACGAGTTTTACTGCATCAGCCCCGACGGCGTTTCCACGGGGCGGATCGCGGGGATCGGTTCCTATCTGGAGGATCATGCGCCGATACCCAAGGAGGCGCATAATAACCATGAATGGATGGCGTATCGGGTGAACAACCTGGCGATCGACAAACCTCATCTCCTTGTCGTGGAGTATCCCGACACCGACGACATGACCGTGGGCATCACGCTGATGCATCCCATTGTGCCGCCAGACATTCCGCGGAATAAGGCCGGGGCGCGCATGATCACGCCGAAGGCCCTGCACGACTACTACACGGCCAAGGGTCTGGCGCCCGGTCAGAGCTACCTCTCGTCCATGACCTGCGGATACATTACCGGTAACGGGTACCCCGTCACCGGCAAGCGACAGTCCATGAGCGCCGTATTCTATCCGGGGGACGATTTCGCGATCGTCCAGTTCGACAACTACAGCTACATGAACCCGAAGCCGATGCGGCTGTGCCGCCTGGTGGTGTACGAGATTCTGAACGATCTTCCGATGGTGGAAGCGCCCCATCTGGCGAACGACAGGATTTTCGGGCATTACGACGAAGGGCTTCGAGAGCCGCTTCGGAATTTCGCGGCGGTGGCGATGTTGAAGGGTGAGATGGCTCCTGATGGCGTCATGGCGCCACTGAATTACTATAAGTGGTACTATGTCGCGGCCGAGCGGCTGGTGAAGTACCTGCGCTTCCGCGGCGAGAACACCTGGTTCCCAGGCGTTGTTCGTTATGCCCAGAGCGCCGGCTATCCCTCGGCGATGGCGCCCTGCGAATTTGATGTCGATATCCCCGCGCTGTTTGCGCTGATGTTCGAGGAGAACAATCTCACGTTGGTGGCAGCGACGGCGTACATGCCGACGTTTGGGCTGCGCCTTCAGGACCGTTACACGCCGTGGGATGTCGCCAACGGCGCGGACACGCCCATCCAGGTGACCGGAACCGGCGCCTTCGGGCCTCCCATCTGGGGCGCCGGACGTGTGCCCAATCCGGCGCACCCGATCGTGCGCAGGGAACTAGCGGCGATGGCGGGAGAAATGGCGCGTCGCTACCGCGACTATCCGGCGGTCAAAGGCGTCATGTTGCTCAGCAGCCCCAATGAGGGGAGTTTCCAGCCCGGATACTACGGTCCCATCTACATCCAGCAGCCATCGCCCGGACACGATTACGATACCGATTGTTACGTGGCCTCCTACGATGACTTCACGATGCGGCTGTTCAAGGAACAGACCGGGATCGGCGTGCCGGTAGGCAATCCCCGCGATCCGAAGCGCTTCGCGGAGCGCAAGGCCTGGCTGTTGGCGCACCAGAAGGAGGCGTGGGACACCTTCCGCTGTCAGGTCATCGCGGACACATGGGAGACGATGGGCCAGGCCGTCAAGAGAGAATGCCCACGAATGGAATTGTATACGGGCGAGATGCACGTGAATGCAACCGTCGCGTACGCGGCCACGAACCGGTATACCAGTCTGGCTATCCTGCGGCAGATGAGCGCCGCGGTGGCGGCGCCGCGTCAGGCGGAGTCCTGCGTCAACGGCTACTGCTTCATGCCCATGAACGGCGACTGTCATGGCTTCTGGGGACGGATCAAGCCGGGCCAGCTCCCGCGCTGGAACGCCATCAACACTGATCCGAGCACCGACATGCTGCTGGAGAACAACGATCGGGTGGGGGGCTATTTGGGACGGGCTTTTTTCGAGTTGTGGAGTCGGCCTTACCCGCCCGAACGCCCTTGGTATACGACGAAGGTGCACTCCTGTCGTTATGTGCTGGCCGGAAACCGCGGCACGTTGCTGGACTATGCCGTGATGCTTTCGCGGTGTACGCCGCTGTTTGTATGTCACGAGTGGGTGGACGGCAGCATCCCACAGGGACACGACGAGCAATTCCGCGAGTTCGGTTCGGCCTACCGGGCCATTCCACTTGGGAACTACCGGACGGTGTTCCGTGAGGAATATCCGGGAGTCACCGTGCGCAGCGCTTCGGAAGGCGACACCGGCAAGACCTATTTTTATGCCGTCAATACGGATTCCAGGCCGCGTTCCGTCGAAATCAAGACCTCCGGCAAGCTGGCCGAGCGCACGTCCGGCTATTCGACACCGGCCCGGAAGCGCGGTCGGTGGCCGATTGTCCTCGCTCCCTATGCCCTGCGGGTCTTCGAAATAGCTGGCGGCAAGGTCGAGGAGTGTAGACCATAGACATGAGCTTGCGTGAGTGGCTCGTGATCTCCGTCGCGTCACTGGCGCTAAATCTGTGAAGGGCGGTTGACACCGAAAGGTAGGCATGCTATAAATGTTACATGACTGATACAGATGTCATGCCAACTGGGCGGGCGCGGCCGGCCGTCGAAGAGATTCTCAGGCAAATCCGGACCGAGGAACTGTTGCCGGGTCAGATGATCGGCACGGAGGTAGAACTGGCTCAGCGGCACCGGATCAGCCGCATGACCGTCAGGCGGGCGCTGGATGCGCTGGTGGCGCAGCAGGTGATCGAGCGACGGCCGGGGAAGGGTGTCTTCGTCAACCGTCACTTTGCCATCCGTAAGGTGATCGAGATCGTGGTGCCGAACTTTGCCAACCCCTGGCTGCAACTGATCGTAGGCGCGCAGGAGTTCGGACAGTCGCATGGCGCCAAGATCCAGGTCTACAACGCGCAGGGCGGACTGGATGCCGATGTGGATGCGGTCAAACGTCTGCCGCGTACCGCGCCGGCCGGGGCCATCATTGGCCCGTTGCCGCGCACCAAGTTCCTGCCTGTCCTGGCCGATCTTGAGCGCGCGCACTACCCCTTCGTGCTGGTCGGCCAGCAGCAGCCCCAACTGCGGGCGCCCACCGTCACCAGCGACGACTATGCGGGCGGTTACGCCATCGGCAAACGCCTGGTCGAGTTGGGCCACCGCCGTATCGGCTTCATCGGCGACATTCATGCGGCCCACATCGTTAAACGTCTTCAAGGCTTGTGTGACGCCATGAACGACGCGGGCGTGCCGTTCGACCGCACACTGGCGGTTGACCTGAAGACCGAGACGGTGTGGGAGGACTTTGCCGAGGATAACGAGCGCTGCACGCGCGAGTTGATGGCGCGTGCCGATCCGCCGACCGCCCTGCACTACGAGTGGGACGGTCTGGCGGCCGACGGCTATCGGATCCTTAAGTGCATGGGTCTGCGCATTCCGGAGGACGTCAGCGTCGTCGGTTACCACGACGATCCGATCTGCCAATGGCTGCAGCCGTCTTTGACGACGGTGCGCGCTTTCCTGGCGCGTCACGGTCGCGTGGCGGCGGAGACGCTGATGCGGACCATGCGGCGAACGGACGAAAAGGTGGATTCTCATGTCCTGCCCATCGAGTGGGTGGAGCGGGACTCGGTGAAAGAGGTCAGATAGGGATAGCAGACCCAATGGTTGTGGGAGATGCGGTCATGAAAAGAAGATCGAGCGGATGTCGGGAATATGGCGCCGGACATCGGGAAAGCGGAGGGAGTGAAGTCCTGGGAACCGTATTCCAGAAATGCGGTGGATTGCTGGTCGGCGCGATGGCGTTGGCGAGTGCGGCTGTGTTGCTTGCCTCGTCCCGGTGCGCGCTTGCCGAGGTTACGGCCACGGGTGGCTCGGTGACGAACGACGGGTGGTTCCAGATTCACACATTCACAAACACCGCCGCCACCGAGGACTTTGTTGTATCGGGAGGATCGTTGCATTGCGAGGTGCTGGTGGTGGCGGGCGGAGGATCGGGTGGCTCCGCCAACGCGGGGAATGGTGGCGGGGGCGGCGCGGGCGGGCTGATCTACGATGACCT
>JAQULY010000529.1 GCA_028718445.1 Kiritimatiellia bacterium | reverse complement strand
GGTGGCGCTGGATACGCATCCGCGCCACCCCGAGAAACGAAGCAGGCGGGCCGCTATCACGCGTGACCCCCGCGCCCCGATCCGTGACACAACCTGTGTGCTTGCCCGCCACCGCTCTGCCTCCCCATCACCCTCTACACTGCCTACGTCCCGGCCACCACCACGTCCCCCAGCATCGCCGGCCGGGACAGCACAAGCTGCCCATCCACCCCCGCCTCCTCCGCGATCGCCAGCCCCCGGTAAGTCCCCGCCGCCGCCGGCAGCACCCGCACCTTGCCCTTGTCCGCCGCCGTGCCCGTGTCCGCCAGCACCAGCACATCCCCCGGATTGCACGTGCCCTTCAGCACCAGCCGTACGTTCCGATCCGCCTGCATCGGCCGTACACTCACCAGTCCCGCGTCAGTGTTCGGCTCCAACACCACGTACACGGCATAGTCCGCCACCGCCGTTGGCAGCAGCACCTCCGCCACGCCGCTATCGTGCGTCAGCTTCACCAGCCGACCCGCCATGCCAGTCAGGTCCTCACCCGCCAGCACCCGAATATCGCCAACCCTGGTATTACTCTGACTCATCGCTTCCCCCTCGCTTACTTGCCGCCCGTCCCCAGTTCCGACTCGGCCCGCCGGAAGGCCACCGAGTAGGGCACATGCTCCGCCCGGCTGATCTCATGCGCCCGATTGCGGATCTTCCCGGCCAGCGCCACACGCGCCCCGGCGGCATCCGCTTCGCCCGTCGCCGTGCGCACTGCCGGCCGCGCCGCCCCGCGGTTGTGCAGCGGCTGACGCCCGCCGGCCGCGCCCCGCATTGCCAGCAGATCCTTCAGCGCTTCCGTCGCGGCCTCCCGGTTCTCGATTAGTTGCCCCTTCCAGAACTCGCGCGTGGCCTCGCTCACCACCTCCGCGAAGTCCTCCAGACTCCTGTTGACGATCTCGTCCTCCAGCCCGACGACATCCTTCAGGAGCAACTCGTTCTCCGCCTCCAGCTCCGTCACCCGGTTCCGCAACTCCTCTTCCGTCGCGGTCTTCACATCGAAACTCTTCTCTTCGCTCATGGTATCCCCCGGTTCCCTGTATGATGCCTCTCTACCATAGTCACGCTTTCAACCCCCATCCCGCCACCGCCCCACTGCATTCGCATAAATCCCTAATAAACTAAGCCATTTCATGTGCCAACCATCCTGCAAAAACCTTGCATGCGCCAGCGGCCATCCGGTCACGCCAAGTATTCGCTTGCATCCAATCCCCGAAGAGAACTACGCTTTTGCAGGCAAGGGTAGAATCGATGTTTAAGGGAATGAAGGGGACTGGCCATGCCGTTTGTTAAGAAGTGTGCGTTAGTTGTGTGTGCGTGTGTGTTCGCAGCATCCGCCGCTATCGCGCAAGAGAATGCCGCGGACAATATCATTGTCGCGTTGGAACGCGATTCATCTGATCTTGCGCAATTGCAGGCGCTCAAGGGCGCGCTCTTCGACATTGCCGATCCTGAGACGAAGTGTACCTATGGCCTGGTCTATTGCCTCGGTTCGTTGGCTTCAGGTTCAATCAAGGACGGTATGCAGACGCGCACTCAGCTTCTGCGTGCATATGCGAATAACGTGATGTTGGAGCGAACCTTGTCGGACGCGAACATCTCAGACACGTGTGAGAACTGCCGTGGACAAGGCACCCTTGACGCGCAGTGTAATGGGTGCCTCGGTAGCGGCAAATGCAAGGCGTGTGGGGGCGCTGGTAAGAGAAATGACGTGAATCAGTTTAGTGCGCCAAGCTGCCCGGTGTGCGGTGGCACCGGGTACCAGCGTGAGCGGGTGACAGAACGCGGCTACGATTATAGTGCAAGGCGCGATGTCCGCAAAAGCACATGGCGTCGGACAAACGTGAAGTGTCTGCGATGCGACGGTTCCGGACGCCTTGCTGTTAACGCCGTTGCTTGTCTGTCATGCCGTGGGTCGCGAGATTGCCGCGCATGTGGGGGCAAGGGACGCACCAAGGGCGCCTGTGCCACATGCAACGGCACGCGTTATGTTCTGTCGCCGCAGAAGTGCCGCGTCGCGTATGTGGATCTACTGTCGAAGACCGCAACGCGCATCGAGGCAGCCGTTGCGCACACAGGGACTGAATTGCCGGAGAAAACAACGGACGACTCCCAAGTGGCAAAGGCGCCCGAACCGACAAACTCCGCCCCCGTTGTTGCTTCAGTTCCACAGCCAGAAGTCACGCACCACGAGGCACCCCAGGCGGCAATTTCTCCAAAGCCTGAGAAGCAACAAACTGAGGGTCAAAGCAGCCAATCGCAGCTAGCCGCATATCTGCGTTCTCCACTTATAAGGACCATTATCATTGTTGTCGGTTGTTGCTGGCTGATTTCGCTGTTTGTTCGACGCTAGATTTGACGAATGGGTACATTGAGACTGTTGAATGGACACGGAGAGTTAGAGGGGCCCGTCTCACCACTCACAACCAGTGATGCCCCAACAAGCCGTCGGACGCGCCGGCTGACAGCCGCGCGTCACCTCCGCTCGTTGGCGGACAGAAACGATCACAACGGGCGAAACCCGCCATGCCTGCTGGTGCGGGCGGGTGCTGGCCACGATAAGACCAGAGGAAGACAGACGCAACGAAAGGAGAAACCCTTCATGGGATGGATGCAGACGTGTCGATGGGTGCCGGCGGCGCTGCTGCTGCTGGCGGCGGGCGGGATGACAGCGGTGCGGGCGGAGGAGTTCGCTATCCAATCGTTCGACGGGACGGGACGGCTGATCTTCAACAAGGTCTCGACGGCTGAGACGTACCGCGTGGAGTGGGCGCCGTCGCCGGATGGGCCTTGGACGAACTTCTCGGCCGCGGCGCTGGCGTTGGACAAGATCGTGGCGACGGGTTCGGGGATCGTAACCTGCTCGGTGCCGATGTGCTACCGGGTGGTGGCGACGGTGACGAACGCGGCTCCTTTTGTGCCCTCCGGCATGGTCCTGATTCCCGGCGGGACGAACAGCGGGACGGATCCTGACTTCGGGGCGTACAGCCTGACGGTCGGTTCGTTCTACATGGACAAGTTCGAAGTGACAAAAACCAAGTGGGACGAGGTCTACACCTGGGCGATTACCAACGGGTACAACTTCGACAATGACCTTTACGGAGAGGGCCTACACGGGCAAGGCAAAGCGCCCAACCACCCGGTACATACGGTGAACTGGTACGACACAGTCAAGTGGTGCAACGCCCGCAGCCAGAAGGAGGGGCGCCCGGCGGTGTACACCATGGACGGGGCCGTGTACAAGGCCGGGCAAAGCGACAATGTCGTGCAGTCTTCGGCCGCTGGCTACCGGCTGCCGACGGATGTGGAGTGGGAGTATGCGGCACGTGGGGGCGTCGCGAACAGGCGTTTCCCGTGGTCAGACAGCGACACGATCCAGCATGCGCGGGCCAATTACTACAGTTCCAGTTCCTACAGCTACGACACGAGTCCGACGCGGGATTACCATCCGACATACGCGACAGGCGGGTATCCGTACACGAGTCCCGTGGGTTCGTTTGCGGCCAACGGGTATGATCTGCACGATATGTCGGGGAACGTGTGGGAGTGGTGCTTCGACTGGTATCCTGGCTATGAGGGCTCGCTCCGCGTGTTACGCGGCGGTAGTTGGGACTTCAGCGCCTACTCCTGCCGGGTTGGCGAACGCAACGACCACCCGGGCAACACCATCTACTACTGCGGTTTCCGGACTGTCCTGCCCCCAGGTCAGGAGTGAGCTTCGACCCCTCCCACCCCCCGCCGTCACCCCTCACCACATCCGCGCGCCTCACGGCCTCCCTGCCGGCCGTGCCGACAAGTGCTGAATGGGCCGTATAGGCCCCCGAGGGTCAGCCGGTCCCCGCGGTCTCTTGTCTCCGGCCCCAGGCCTCGTCCCCGGACCATGCCCACGCCTGTACTTACCCGTCCGCTCGT
>JAQULY010000528.1 GCA_028718445.1 Kiritimatiellia bacterium | reverse complement strand
CAGTACCGCGGTATGATGATGGCGGAGACGGTGGGGCGTGACGTCCCGGACCGCCCGCAGTGCGCCGTCCGGGACGTACGGCGCTACCTCGGCTCGCGTAACTGCAGCATGACGGCGGAGACGGTGGGGCGTGACGTCCCGGACCGCCCGCAGTGCGACGTCCGGGATCTACGGCGCTAACTTGGACTTTCAGCGTTCGCCGTTGTCCTGAAGCAGATGCGCGCCACGCAATCCTTGAAGCTCTCGTATCCCTGCATGATCTGAATCTCCATGCGGAGGTAATAGATCGGGACCTTCGGATTGGTCATGCGCGGCAACCGCACGGCATCCTTCTCGGTCGTCACAATGGCCTGGGCGCCCAGTTCGTCGGCGCGATTGATGACGTCCAGAATCTCCTGCTGCGTGTAGCGATGGTGGTCGGTGAAACGCTCGCACGTCAGCACGCGCGCGCCCATGGCGCGCATCGAGGTCTCGAAGCTGAGCGGGGCGGCGATGCCCGAGAGCACGACCACCCGCAGGCCCTGCAGTTGCCCCAGATCGAGACGTTCGCCGGAAAACGCGTCCTTGAAGAAACGCGGCTGGTGCCGGCACGCGACGATCTCGGCGGTAGGGTTGAGCAGGCGCAGCTCCTCGCGCAGTTCCTCGGTGTGGCCGTCGGATTTGGTGATGAACAGGAAGTCGGCCCGCTTGATGTTGCGCGCCGGTTCGCGCAGGATGCCGCGCGGCAGCATGTGTCCGTTGCCGAACGGATTGGTGCGATCCACCAGCACGACCTCGTGCCGGTGCTTCAACCGTTGGTACTGAAAGCCGTCGTCCAGGATCAACATGTCGCAGCCGAATCGGCGGATGGCGTAGCGTCCGCTCTTGACACGGTCCTTGTCCACCAGCACCACCACGCCCGGCAGGTTGGAAGCGAGCATGTAGGGTTCGTCGCCGCTCATCTCGCTGTCCAGCAGCACGCGCTGGCCGTCGCTGACGACGCGGGGCGGAACGAACTTGCCCCACAGCAGCAAGCGCTGGTAGAGCGGCAACTCCTTCTTGCGGTAGCCGCGGCTCAGGATCGCGACCTTGCGTCCGGCGGCCGTGAGCTCACGCGCGAAAATCTCCACCACCGGCGTCTTGCCGGTTCCGCCGACGGTGACGTTGCCGACGCTGATCACCTGGCATCCCAGCGGGAAGCGGCTCAGAATGCCGGCATCGAACAGCCACAGGCGCGACTGGACCACGCCGCGAAACAGGAGAGACAGGTGTTCCAGGAAACCCAGCAGCAGGCGGATACCGCGCGTATGGCCCTGGTCTGCGCCGGGATGCTGAATCAGGCGCAGCAGAAAGCGTTCGAAGCGTTCGAGACGTTTTGGGCGGGCGCGGTGCATGTCGGGTGTGTCTCTGTGCGGCGCCGTCGCGCCGGGCTTCAACTGCGCGTGACCTGCAGACCTGTTTCCGAAATCGAGAGGTTGACGAAACGTCCGCGCGCGTTGGGCGGATTTTCGCTCAAGGCGTGACGGATGTGCGCGCCGGCCTGTTGGTCCCGTGCCAGGATCAGCAAGTAGCCGCCGCCGCCGGCGCCCAGCAGTTTGGCGGCGGCGACCCAGTTCGCGACCCGCGCCAGTATGTCCTGCACGGGTGGCGGGTTGGTGCCGGAATCCAGGGCCTGATTCAGTTGCCAGCTCCTGCGCACCGCTTCGCACAGGCCATCCCAGCTCTGGCGCTGAATGGCGTCGGCCGCGAAATCGGCCGCGTAGCCGATCGCGTCCACCGTGGCGATGCGTGCGGCGTCGTTCAGGAATATGCCGCGCACGATCTCGCCGAGAATGTTGTGGGCGACGCGTGTCAGGCCGGTGTAGTAAAGCAGGATGCGCTGCTCGCGGATGGCCTCGGCGATGCCTTGCGGAGGCAGCCAGCGCACCACGGGGCGCTGCGTCAGTCCCGGCGCGCTCTCGATCAGTTTCAGTCCACCGATCACGCCACCGGCCTGGTCCTGCCAGCCGCCGCCCGATCCCAGTATCTGTTCCAGCACCAGCGTCCGCAGGAAGATGTCGTCGTTGGTCCAGTGCAGTCCGCAGAGATCGCCCAGTGTGCCGAGCAGTGTCGCTGCCAGGATGCTGCTGGTGCCGAGTCCCGATCCCTTGGGTATGGCGGCCAGCATGTTCAGCTCGATGCCGCCGCCGAAATTGCGTTCCAGCAGGCGCGCCAGCGTGCTCGGAGCCGTGCCCTCGTGGAAGCGTGGATCGAAGCCCGCCAGCCGCAAGGCGGCGCGCGCGATGGCAAAGCCGTCTCCCAGCCGCGCCGGCTGCCGTAACTCGTCGTAGGTGGATACCCGTTCGCTCAGCCCCAGGTCAATGCTGTGCAGCACGATGTGCGGTTCCTGGCAGACGCGCGCGAAAGCCTGAATGGGTGGCTGGCCATTGAGATCCACGGCCAGATTGACCACCCTTCCGCCGTGTTCGAGACAGTAGGGCGGGGTGTCGGTCCAGCCGCCGGCGAGATCGAGGCGCACGGGCGAGCGGCCCCAGACGATCTGGTCTTCGAGGACGCTGCGTTGCGGTTGCACGGCGGCCAGAGCCAGCCGGCCGACCATCAGGTTGCGCAGTTGCTCGGCGGCCGTATCGCGGCCACCGCCGATCCGCGCGGTCAGCATGGCATGATGCACCGCGGCCAGATTGACCTGCTCCGCGGGCAGATCGGGTGGCGGCGGCAACGCGTCGGCCTGAATCGCCTGCGCAAGGGCCTCAAGGTCAATGCGGGTGGCCAGGGCGGCCCACTCGTCGGAGGATAGCGCGCCAAAGGAGGCGCGCAGCAGTTCCTGCCGGATAGCCTGGCGCCGACGCACATCCGCGCGTTGGAGCAAGTCGGCGGCCGACAGCCTCGGCGCGTCCAGCCACGCTTGCGCGGCCACGCGGTCGTCGGTTCGTTCTGGAGAAAGCATCCAGCGCAACAGCGGACCGGTCGCGGAATCGTCCGGCGCTGCCAGCGGCATGAGGGCGGCGTGTTGAATGTCGCCGGCGGGATCCAGCCGCGCCGCTTCGAATGTCAGCCCGCGGTCGGCCAGCCACTGGTTGAAAGGCTTGCCCTGCCAGATCGTCGCTGGATCGTCGAGACGGCCCTTGAAGGCATCGTCGAAGCCATAGGCCCGCAGGCAGAGGCGCTTCGTCTCGCCCTGCACGGGCACGCAATCGAGGCAGGCACCCGGCGGCAAATCGAGGTTCCACCCGTTGTCGGGAATGCCGGTGAGCATGTGCCGGCGCGTCAGACGCCACGCGGCGGGGATGCGCGAGGACTCGATCCAGATGTCGGGCTGGGCGGCGCCATGCGTTTCCACCCGGCTGTTGAGCGGGGACAGGGGGCGCTGCCAGTCGCCCGGCGTGTGGCCGTAACTGTGGCGCGTCTCGTCGGGAGCGGAGAGTTGCGCGACCGAGCCGAGCATGCTGCGGTTAGTGCCGAAATGGTAGAACCGTCCGGCGGGCAATGGCAGCACGGCGGCCGTCAAGGCGTTGACCTCGGGGTCGTTGCCGGACGGCGCAACGCCCAGCGACGGACCGAAACGGTCGAAGAGTTCGTATGGTTGCAGCGGGGCGTCGGGATGGCGTTCGTCCCAGCCGCAGCGTTGCAGCAACAGGGCCAGCGCGCGCGCGCTGAAGAGCCATACGCCGGTGTCCAGCAGGCAGGCATGATCGGCGGAGAGTTCGCGAATGCGGGCCGGCGACGGCTTTTGCAGGAAGCACTGCATGCGTCCGCCGTTATCGGCATGGCAGAACATGACGCCGTGATGACTGGCTTCCTCGGGGGTGGCGTGGATTCCAGCCACCAAGATGTCGGCTTCGGGAAAGACCGGCGGAGCGGCGTCGCTGCGCAACAGCACGTCGCCGCAGGCCACCATCAGGCGGTAGCCTGCCGGGGCGTGCCAGAAAAGCCGTCGGCAGGTCCGCAACTGGGCGTCAAGCAGCCGCTGGTCAGG
>JAQULY010000527.1:3271-4020 GCA_028718445.1 Kiritimatiellia bacterium | reverse complement strand
CGGGGTGGTGACGACCTGCGCCTCGTGCAGCAGGCGGTCGAAGAACGACCAGGAGTCGGACTGCGTGCGCACCCAGATATAGGGACTGTCAACTCCGCCGGTGACCTCGTAACCGAGTTGGGTGAGCGTGTCGCGGATGAGGCGCGCATTGCCCAGGTAGAAGTCGTTCAAGGCGCGAGTCTGCCGTTGGCCCTCAGCCGAATAGACCGCCTCGGCGGCGCGTTGCACGGGATAGGCGACACCGTTGAACTTGGTGGTGTGGCGGCGGTTCCAGAGCGGGTGCAGCGCGACCTCCGCGCCCGCGCGCGTGTAAGCTACGCAATCTTTGGGCACGACGGTGAAGGCACAGCGCGTGCCGGTGAAACCGGCGGTCTTGGAGAAGCTGCGGAACTCGATGGCGACGGCGCGCGCCCCCTCGATCTCGTAAATCGAGTGGGGCAGGGAGGGGTCGCGGATGAAGGCCTCATAGGCCGCGTCGAAGAGGATCAAGGCCCGCTGTTCGCGGGCATAGCGCACCCATTCGGTCAATTGTGCGCGCGTCGCGGTGGCGCCGGTGGGGTTGTTGGGGAAGCAGAGGTAGATCAGGTCAACCGGCCGGGCGGGCGGAGCCGGGACGAAGCCGTTGGCCTGCGTGCAAGGCAGATAAACCAGTCCGGCGTAGCGGCCGTTGCGGGCCGCACCGGTGCGGCCGGCCATCACGTTGGTGTCCACGTAAACGGGATAGACCGGGTCGGGGATGGCGATCTTGG
>JAQULY010000527.1:0-3261 GCA_028718445.1 Kiritimatiellia bacterium | reverse complement strand
ACGAAGACTTCGTCGGCGGCGACGTTCGCCCCGCGCGACTGGTAATCGTGGCGGGCAATGGCCTCGCGCAGGAAGTCATATCCCTGCTCGGGACCGTAGCCGCGGAATGTGGCGGCGTCGGCCATCTCGTCCACGGCGCGTCGCATAGCCGCCACGCAGGCGGGCGGCAGTGGTTCGGTCACGTCGCCAATGCCCAGGCGGATGATGCGGCGATCGGGATTGGCGTCGGCATAGGCCTTGACGCGCTTGGCGATTTCGGCAAAGAGGTAGGAGGATTGCAGCTTGGCGTAGTTTTCGTTTACGCGGATCATATCAGGCTTTCTCCATCGGTCTCGCCAGCGGTGGCCGTCTCCGCCGTTAGCGGCTCCAGCACCCAGCGCTTATTGTACCAGAACCATTGCCCCGGGTCGGCGCGTATGGCGGCCTCAATGCCTGCCATGACGTACCCCGTCATTCTGCGAATATCCGTCTCTTTGTCGAGCGCATTATCGGGGTACACCGGCGGCAGTCCGTCAAAGCGCTGGCGGCACCAGCCGCGGCGGCTGACGATCACGGGGAAGATCGGCACGCCGGCAGCGCGCGCGAACTGCGCCATGCCGCGTCCGAGGTTGGCGGTGCGTCCGAGAAAAGCGATATCCAGATCAGGACGGCGCGTCCGCACATCCGGCAGAATGGCGAAGGTCTCGCCCTGACGCAGGCGCCGCACGATCTGGCGCAGCGCGGAGGAGCCGCGGTCAATGATGTCGATGCCGCAGCCGCGCTGACGGTTGATCCAGGCATTGACGAGTCGGTTACGCTGGAGGCCGGCAACGCTGAAGATCTTGATGCCGGCCAGGTGGACGGCGAGTCCGGCCAGGTCCCAGTTGCCGAGGTGCGGGACGGCGACGATCGCGCCGCCATGCTTGACGACAAGCTGCCTCAGCGTCTCCACGCAGGCGTCATGATTCTCGACGTGTGCCCGCATCCACTGCGCGGTGTAGCTGCGCGCGCGCATCAGTTCGACCGCGTTGAAGCAGGTATTGCGCAACGAGAGCCAGGCGATTCGGCGGCGCTGCCGGGGGGAGCAGGCCGGTCCGAACACTTCACCAATGCGGCGCAACGTCTCGGCGCGACGGAAACGAAAGAGATGAAAGGCCGCTCGCGCCAGCAGCCAGGCGCATGCCAGCCCCATCGCGTGCGGCAGACGCCGCATCACACCGGCGATCAACCGCAAGGCCAGATATTCGACCCAATGCCGTAAACGATGCTGCATCGCGCGGGAACCTTCGGGAGGGTTGCCTTCGATCGCCGGAACAGTATTAGGTA
Organism: Kiritimatiellia bacterium; assembly: GCA_028718445.1. GTDB lineage: Bacteria > Verrucomicrobiota > Kiritimatiellia > RFP12 > JAAYLN01 > JAQULY01. The sequence goes on along the minus strand of JAQULY010000527.1, from coordinate 1,956 downwards.
TTCGATCCGAACGCGAGCGAAAAAGCGGCGCTCGCACCCATGCTCAGGACTCCGCCGGTGGGCGAACGGCGAGCGCCGTCCGGATGCGGTTGGCGGCGGCTATCGCGTCATGCAGGCGCGCGGCATCGCCGGCCTCGATCGCCTCGGACAGCGCCTGAATCTGGCGCGAAAAAGCGGTCAGCGCCTCGAGCACGGCGGCGCGGTTCTGGAGCAGGATCGGCGTCCACATCGCAGGCGTGCTTTGCGCGATGCGCACCATCGAGGCAAAACCGCCGCCGGCCAGGTTGAGGATCGTGCCGGCGTCACGCTGCTGCTCCAACGCGGCCAATGCCAGCGCAAAAGAAACCAGGTGCGGCAGATGCGATAGGTAGGCCACCTGGCGATCGTGCTCGCAGGACTCCATGTTGACCGGCCGCATGCCCAGCGCCTCAAGCAACGCCAGCGCTGCGCGCAGCGCATCGGCGTCGCTGTCGGCGGCGTCGCAGACAATGGCGATCTTGCCCTGGAAAAGCCGCTCGACGGCCGCTTTCGGACCGGCCTGTTCGGTGCCGGCCATGGGATGCAGTGCTACGTAGCGGCCGCGCCGCGGGTGGCCGCGCACGGTCGCCGTCGCGGCTCCCTTGGTCGAACCCAGGTCCACGACCGTGGCGCGCGGAGGCAACGCTTCGAGTGCGCGCGGCAGGAGACGCACGACGGCGTCAACCGGCACCGCCAGCACGGTCAGATCGGTCCTGGCGACAGCCACCTCGAACGGCGCCATCTCGTCCACCAGTCCGTCGGACAGCGCCTGGGCGGCGTGCGCGGAATTGTTGTCCACGCCCACCAGGCGGCTGGCGAAGCCGGTGCGGCGCAGGTCGCGCGCCACTGAACCGCCCATCAAACCTACACCGATGATGGTAACCTGCATGGCGTCAGGATATAGGAACGCAGCGCTTCCGTCACTTCCTTCCATTCCGGCTGCGACGGAATATCGTGTGCGGCATCGGGCAACACCCGCACGTCGCGCCGCGCCGCGGCGGCGTCGGCCAGCCAGCGCCCGGCGGCCGGTGTGTCCACGACGCGATCGCGACCGCACAGACGGGCGAAGAGCGGCACGGCCAGTTCGCGCGCGCGCGGCCGCAGCCAATCCAGCAGCGCGAACATGTTCCGGTAGGTGGCGAAGGGAATGAAGCGATCGCGACGGTACACGCTGCCTTCAGCTGCCACGACTTCGCTCGAGAAGCACGATTCGAAGGATCGCGAGAAAAGACAGCCCGTGCGGGCGAGTTCGAACCACCAGCGCGGCGGCAGCAGCAGGCTACGGGCGCGCGACACCCGCAACAGCGGCGCCAACAGCGCCACCCCATCCGCAAGCTCGGGTTCGCGGATGGCGGTGGCCAGAGCCAGCGCGGCGCCGAGCGAATGGCCCGCCAACCAGACACGGCCATGCCGGCGACGCAATGCCACGGCTTCCGCGCGGATGGCCGTCAGCCAGTCATCCAGCGTGACGGTCGCCGCCGCCGCGAGCGGTTCGCCGGCGCCGGGGAGGCGCATGGCGCGGCAGCGTATGTTCCCGGCGCCGGTGAGCAGTGTCGCCATCGGGCGGAAAACGGCTGGAATATCGGCAAACCCGTGAATGCAGAGCACGGCGGTATCGCCGTCGCCGCAGTCGAACGGCTGGGCGCCTGCGCGCAAGCCGTCCGGCCCGCGCAACTGAGCGCGCTCCCAGCGCGCGTGACGCGCCGCGATCCAGAGGCTGTGCGACAGATCACCGCCGAACCAGGCCAACGGTATGGCCGCCCACAGGTTCATGGCTCGTCGGCTTCGGCGGGGGCGTTGGTCGCCGCGGACTCGGCGGGCGCCAGTTCGGCCTGCGCCGCGAGCACTTCGGGCGCGGCGCGGATGCGGCGGATTTCGGCGTTGACGGCGCCGGCCGCCTCCATGTCGCCGGCGATCGTGTGCCGGCGCTGCAGTTCC
>JAQULY010000526.1 GCA_028718445.1 Kiritimatiellia bacterium | reverse complement strand
CGGTGGCGGCCCGCGGCGCGGAACTCTGGCGGGCCGGAATCTTCAAGACGCGCGTGACCGATCCGTCCGGTTCCGGCGACGCCTTCGACAGCGGCATCATTACCGGCATGGTCCACGGCTGGGATCTGCCGGAAACCCTGAGCTATGCCGCCGCCCTGGGCGCCTCCGCCGTGCGGGCCGTGGGAACGACCACGGGCGTCTTCACGACCAGGGAGGCCAGATCCTTCCTGAAATCTCACCGGTTGGAGTTGCGCCGCGGATAGCAGTGGAGCTTCAGCAAGAATCAGAGGAAACAGTCTATGAAATTTGACCTCACCATTGACTATCCCGTGGAGAAACTGGAACGGAACCGCCAGCGCATGGAGGCGCGCGCGCAGTACCGGTACACCGATCGCGTGCCGATCACATACTGTCTCGTGCCGCGCTACTTCACGCCGCTCTTCAACATCCCTTACAAGGCGATTTTCGAGAACCCGCTGGAGCACTACCGCTGGCAGTTGCAGTTCGCCAAGTATCGCATGGAGCACATCCCCGAGGACTGCTGGGGCGGCACGACCGTGGGCGTGTCGCCTTACTTTGACAACACGCTCGATTCCGCGGCCTTCGGCGCGGAACTGGTCTGGCCGGAAAACGAGACACTCCATTGCATGCCGGTTATCTCAAGCGTGGAACAAATGGAGCGTCACCCTATGCCCGCGCCGGGCACGGGCATGTGGGGCAAGGCCATTGACTGGTACCAGCAGATGCGCGAGTTCGCCAAGGACACCAGGCTCTCCTTCCGCGGCGTGGAAGGGAACGTGAGCGTCGGTCTGGGGCTGAGCAGCCTGAGCCCTCACATGATCGCGATTGACCTGGTCGGCAACGACTTCTATTGGTGGCAAGTGGAGTATCCAAAGGCATGCCACGCCTTCCTCACGCGGATCACCGACGCCCTGATCGCGGCCCAGCGACATGTCCTTATGGTCACTGGCACCAACCTGCAACCGGGATGCACGCTGGGGCTGGCGGAAGACACGGCCCAGATCATGTCGCCGGACATGTTCCGCGAGTTCTGCGTGCCCTATGCCCGACGCTTCTTCGACGCTTTCGGCGCCACCGGGCGCGGCATTCACATGTGCGGCCAGAGTACGCACCTGCACGAGGCGCTGCTGAAGGACATGGGCATGACCAGCTTCATTCTGTTCGGCTACCTCGTGGACCCCAAGGTGGCGGCCCGAAACCTCGGCGGACGGGTCCAGCTGTGGGGTAATATCAACCCGATGCTGATGAAGGAGGGCACACCCGCGCAGGTCAAGCAGGCGGCCCTGGAGTGCATCGAGGCCATCGGTCCCTGCGGCGGCTTCCTGCTGGGCGACGGCGCCAACGTTTGTCCCGGCACACCGCTGGAGAGCTTCCAGGCCATCATGGCGGCGGCTGAAGAGTATGGGCTGGGTGGCGGCGACCGCCCGCAACTCCCGACGGTCGCGCGAGCGTCGTGCGTGGACCGATGAGCATAGCCCGGTTGGTGTTAGGAGTGCGATGAGTCCTGTCTGGGCGTGGGTGTGAACGAAGCAGGGAAGAAGATGAGACCGACGATGACCGCATGCGATAGCATTGATATCGAGACCCGGGTCGAGGCAACTCGCGACCCCATCATCCGCGAGGCAGTCCGGCAAGCGGTGCGCCAGACACTGCTTCCGGCGGCGACTGAAAAGGCCTACCCCGGGCACTTCACCGTCGTGGCCGACGGCAGCCACTTTGGCGCGGAGAACACCTGGCCGGGCCTGGACTCATGGGAGCTGGCTGGAGCTTACCTGCTGCTTGGGAAAGTCCGTCTCGTGCGGGACTACCTGGCGTTTGTGCGCGCGTCGCAGCGCGCGGACGGCAATGTCCCGTTCGCCATCTTCCCCGCCGACAAGGATCCCGGACGCACGACCTACCTGCGGGGGCTCCACTGGCCCGAAGACATCTACGCATACACGCCGCCCGGGGGCGCTCCGCGCAAGTGGATCGGGCTGTTCGACCATTGGCAGACCCAGGCCAATCCGCTCTCCGTGCTCGGGCCGGCCAGTTATGTGCTCGCTTGCGCCGAATACTACGCCGCGACACAGGACCTCGCCTGGTTGAGACGCAACCTCGTTACGGTCGAGCAGGCCTCGCGTTACCTGCTGTCGCGCCGGGACGACAACGGGCTGATAGGCGCATCCGGATTCTATCTCGAATGTCCGCCCCGCAACCGCTGGGATGGCATCACCCAGTGTTTCACGGTGAAGGTCTTCCAAGACACGGCCGCGCTAGCCGTCGCGGCGCAATGTCTGGAGGCGGCGACGTTCTGGGAGCGCGAGGCCAGCGCGCTGGCGGAAAAGGTTCGTCGCGAGTTCTGGCGTGATACGCATTTCGCCGAGTACATCCACATCGCGCGCGGATTGGTGGATTCGCATGGGCTCTCGGACGTGAACTGGGCCGCCATCGCCTTCGGGGTGGCCACGGATGCACAGTGTCAGACGCTCTGGCCACTGCTGGTCAAGGAACCGGCCTTCTGGCAGGGCGGAATGCCCACGCAGCTCGTGACCGGGCCGGGAACCTATGCCGACTGGGAATTGCCCGAATCGCTGCCATTCCCCATCCACAATCCCTTGCACGATGCCGCTGCCATGGGACGCGTGTGGTGGCTGGAGGCACAGGCTTGCCTGCGCATGGGGGACCTCGACCGACTACGCGAGTCCGTGCGCCTGGTGTGCGCGCGAGGATTGCGCGACGGCGGGTGGTGGTTCGAGCGTTACCACATGCAGCCGGGCGGCTCGGTGAAGCCGGCGGGACCTAAAGGTTACTGCGAATACGCCGCCATTTTGGCGCGAATTGTCTTTGGCCACCCCGAACTCTTCAGCTAAGGAGGCAACATGACGTCCCGCCAACGTTACCTCGCCGTGCTTCAGGGCCGCAAACCCGACCGGCTTCCCGTTGCGACGCACTGGGTCACGGGCTACTTCCTGCGGCAGGTCGCACGCATGGATGAGCAGAGCTTCTACACGCAGTTCGGGCTCGACCCGATTCTCTACCTGGCGCCGCACCGTCCCGACGCCTCCAAGGGCGAATACCACGATCCCGACCAGGACGCCGTCGGCTTTCTCGAAAGCCGACGCATCGTTACGGACAACTGGCGGATTAGCTCCGAACCGCTTTCAGGACGCGACTACCCCGCGACACGCTGGAGCATCGTCACGCCCAAGGGCACGCTCACCATGGTGCTGGAGTCCGATGCCTACAGCGCGTGGGTGACGGAGCCGCTCATCAAGCGCAAGCGCGACATCGAGCTTGTCGGCGAGTATGCCACCGCGCCGCTCTGCGATGTCGCGGCCGTCCGGCAGGCGGCGCGGGACTACGGCGAGCGCGGGCTGGTGCGTTCGTACGTCTGCTGCTTCGATATCTTCGGACAGCCGGGCACCTGGCAGGACGCGACCTGCCTGGCCGGCACCGAAGCCATGATCATGGCGACCTATGACGATCCCCAGTGGGTCCATGCGTTCTTGAAGATCCTCCAGCGACGCAAGGCCGTGTATCTCGACTCCATGCAGGACGCTCCCTACGACATTCTTGAACTAGGCGGCGGCAGCGCCTCCTCCACCGTGATTTCGCCGAAGATATTCGACGCCTTCGTGGCGCCTTACGATGCGCCGCTGATCGAGCTTGCACACCGCCGCGGCCAGCGCATCGCCTATCACACCTGTGGCGGCATGATGCCGATGATCGAGCGCATTGCCGCGATGAAGCCCGATGCGATGGAGACATTCACCCCGCCAGCAATGGGAGGCGATGCCGACCTGGCCGAGGCGCGCCGGCGACTGCCGCATGACATCGTCATGATCGGCGGATTCGACCAGTTCCACTACTTCACCGGCTGTACGACCGAGGAAACCCGTCGCGAAGTGCGCCGGTGCTTCGACGCCGCCGGGCGCGATGGCAGCTACATACTCTGCACATCCGACCAGTTCTTCGAGGCCGAACTACCGTTGATCCGAGCCTTCGCGGACGAGGCTCACGACTGCACCTACGGG
>JAQULY010000525.1 GCA_028718445.1 Kiritimatiellia bacterium | reverse complement strand
ACGCCGGTGACACTCTCAAGGTGACTTACACGATCGCCGGCTAGTCTTCTCCCTTGCCAATCGTCCGGGCGGGTCCGCAAGGACTCGTCCGGGCGTTTTCAGGAGCGCACACATGCTTCTTTGGATTGAAGGTTTCGACAATTTCGGCGGCAGCGGTAGACCGTCACCCACTGGGATTATGGCATCGAAGTATCTCGTTTCCGCTGAGAACGATATGTATATGTACGCCGGGCGATTCACCGGCTATGGCATGAGGCTCATCTGGGACAGCACATGCTGGCTTCGTACTCCTGGGTCTCTGACGACGAACGACACGGTGGTCCTCGGTTTCGCTTTTTTCCAGACCGCCTTTGGCGGGAACTATGCCGATGTTCTCCGGCTATATGATAGCGGCTACGTCGCCATGACAGTTACAGCGATGGCCAACGGCGACTTGCGCGTTTATCGCGGGAGCCAGAGTTCGCTGTTGGCCACAGCATCTGCGCCGTACAGCCTGGGTGCTTGGCACTATCTGGAATTCAAGGTCAAAGTCAACAGTTCCACCGGGACTTTTGAGCTGAGGATTGATGGATCAACCGTTGCCAGCGGCTCGAATGTGAACACCAAAGGCGGAACTCACGATTACATCGACGGTTTTGGCTTCTGTGGAATGGGCGTCAATGGCAGCGTTTGCTGGGAGTATGACGATTTGTATTTCCTCGATGGCAGCGGCGCTTTCAACAATGACTTTCTCGGCAATATGAGGGTAGTCGCCTTGCGTCCTAACGCCGGCGGCGATTCTACGGATTTCACTCCCGACAGCGGTGATAATTATGACCGTGTCAATGAGGCAATACAGGATGAGGATACCAGCTATGTCGAGAGCGACACGACCGATCAATGTGATCTCTACAACTATGACTCGCTGACTGGTATTACGCAGGACATCAAGGGCATTCAGGTCAACACCGAATGTCGAGAAACCGACACCGATCCCTATAGTCTGATAACTCCGTGTCTGTCCAACTCGGTTCTCAGTGAGGATTCGGCGCAGGGCGTCGGCACAAGCACCTACACGACGCGAAGACGCCTTATGGAGTTGAACCCGGACGGTTCGGTGGTATGGACTCCAGACGCCTTGAATGCCGTTCAATTTGGCGTAAAGGTCGGTTAGGATGTCTTTTCTTCGTGTCACCCGTCAATATGTTGACACGCTAGGCGCTGGCGACGGGAAGTTGCGGGCCACGCGCCAATATCTTGACGTTCTTGGAAAAGGCGATAGTAAACTTCGGATCAGCCGGCAATACGTGGACGTGCTGGGGTCGGCGATCGAAGCGGCAATCTACGAAGAGAGTGTCACCAGCACTCTTTCCTTCACGCAGACCGTCATTGGGGGGATGGCTCACTATGCCGACGTTGTATCCACTTTGGAGTTTGTCGATGAAGCCACCGGCAAGCCGGTCCTTGGCGTCACCACGACGATGGAACTCACCGACACGGCGGTGGGCGTCCGCGACATTCCAAGGCACGTCACCGACACACTGCAACTGACGCAGGAACTGGTTTGGGCAGGCCCTCATTACTTCAACATCATGCACTTTCTCCCGTTGGAGCAAGTGCCATACGGTCATTTGGCCGTCGTCAACGTCTGGGTCAACGATACGCTTAGCTTCACGGAGCGCATCGGTCGGACCATCTACGCCTCTGTAACCGATAACTTGAACCTCGGCGTCGTGGGAATCAAGAGCAATGTGGTGCAGGATGCGTTGGATTTCTCACATACGATAGCCGTCGGGAAGGGGCCAAAGGTCGTTAGCCACCTGGAACTGGACCAGGACTGCCAGGTGCAGGGGATGTTTGTGCGTCAGGTGTCACAGGAACTAGGGCTTCGACAGGCGGGGGCGATCTACCTCGAAACCCAGCGACGATTCGATCGTCAATACTATCCGTTCGTCGGCTTTGGCAGTCCCACCGAACCGGACGCCCCGCCCACCGCGCTGGTCGGGCCGATGGACGGGATTACCGCGCCGTTTCAACTGGTCTATCCAGCTACGGGGGAAGTCACCGATTCGGTGACATTGCGGGCACCGAATCTCGGCAATGTGGATCGGCTGGCGTTCAACCGGGTGCATCGAGAGACGCGGGGTGGAACGTTGGTCGTCTTCGCCGATCCGATTTGGCCAAAGACCCAAACGCTGGTACTGAGTTTCTCGGGCATGACGCGCTCTGAGGCCCAGGACTTCTTGGAGTTCATGGCGGATCATTTCGGGCAAGAGATCGGTCTGATTGATTGGGAATCGCGGTATTGGCGCGGGATCGTTACGGCGAGCGATCCGGCGAGCGAAGACTCGCCGAATCGTTTTTCGCTCGGTTTTGAGTTCGAGGGGCAGCAGGCGGAATGGCTGCCGCAGATCATCCCCGTCACGCCGGGCACGCCTCGTCGCCGCACGAAGCCGACGCACGGCGCAACGCCCGATCCGATGGAGCCTATCCCTCCGATGGAACCGATGACCGAGACCTATGCGGCCGAAGCGGACAGCACGATTGCGGCCGGCCAGCCGCTCTACGTCAAGCCTACCGGACACATGGACCTGGCCTGTGCCAACGATTCCGCCACAAAAGGGGCCGTCGGTTTCGCTGTCACGGCGGCGACCCCCGGCTTCGTGGTCGAGTATGTCACGGAAGGAAAGTTGACGTTGACCGACTGGACGGTGATTGCCGGTGCTGCGGCCCTGGAGCCAGGCGCGGACTATTATCTGGACGCGACCACGGCAGGCCGAATTACCAAGACCGCTCCATCAGCGTCGGGGCTTTATGTCGTTCGTTTGGGGCGAGCCACCTCGACGTTGACGCTGGATATTGAAATCGAACCCTCTGTGCGTTTGTAAGAGGAGTAAATCATGGCCTTGAAAAAACCATTGGTGCTCAATGGCGGGCAGATCGAGCAGCTACAAACCGGCGACACGCTTGACGCATCGTGCAGCGAAGTGGATGTCGTGACAATGACCAACGGGGAGGCAGAATCGCTGGTCATCGGCGCGCCGGTCTATGTGCAGGCGGCCGGGACGGTCAAGAAGGCGAAGGCCGACGCCTCGGGGACCGTACAAGTCCTCGGCCTGGTCAAAAGCACGTCGATCGACCCGAGCGGCTCCGGGTCCATTCAGACTGACGGTGTGCTCACGGCGGCGACCGATCAGTGGGACGCCGTCACCGGCGGCAGCGGTGGTTTGACCGCCGGTTCCGTCTACTACCTCAGCCCCACGGCCGCCGGGCAACTGACGACGACCGCCCCCGGCACGGCGGGGCAATTCGTCGTTCGCATCGGAATGGCCCTGAACGCCACCGAACTGGACATCTCCGTCTTCGCTCCGATGAAGCTGTAATCATGCCTGATAAAGCGCCATTGGTATTGGAGGACGGGCAGGTCCGTCAGGCGGCGGCCGGCGATGTCATCACTTGTCCCGACATCAGGGATTCCGCACTGACCGCCGGTCGGGTGCCGTATGTCGCCGTAGCGGGACAGTTCGCCGACAGCCCGAACATGATGTTCGACGGCACGATGCTGACCCTGGTCGGGGCTGATTTCGGGTTTAGTCAGTCGCAGGCGAACAACACGGCCATACTGACGGGTTTCTATTTCCCCGCGTCGGCCGACAAGCAGCACGGATGGCTGTTCGATTATCAGGACACGGCGTATTTTGCGACGAAGCGGGGCGCTGGCCTGACAATCGACCCACCGCCGACGGCGGCGGGCTGGGGCAATGAATGTGTCTTTGCCGACGACACCACCTACATCCAGTGGACGGGAACTTCCCCCGGCACGATCACGCTGACCGTGGACTTCACGGGTTTCAGCACCGGCCATCTGACCCACTGCAACTCGCCCTATTGGGCAGTCGGACTGACGTTCCGCTTCGGCACCGCCCCGACGCACATCCAGGTTGAGTCCTGGAACTCGGCGACGGAGACGTATGTCACGCGATACGATCAAGACGTGTCGGTCAGCACGTCCACATGGGCGTGGGTGTCGCCGACGTATGCGGAATCAGTCGAAAA
>JAQULY010000524.1 GCA_028718445.1 Kiritimatiellia bacterium | reverse complement strand
TGGGTTGGTCGACGCTTGGCGCCTGCCCAAGATGTCGGTGTCCTACCTGCAGGCCAGGACGGCCCGCGATCTCTTCCTCGGCGTCCACGGCGACTGGGCCGACCGTGGCGATGGCGCGATCCGCCGGATCCATGTGTTCTCCAACGCCGAGTGGCTCGTCGCTAGCGTGAAGGAGAAAACGCTTGCGCGCGTCCCGGCCAGACGGTATACGACGCTCCTATTACCCTTCTCCCCCGACGTGCTGCACATCACAGCCGAGAGAGGGGACGAGCATCGGTCCGCCCACCTGGTTCCGCACGGAGTCGCGGCCCAGATCGTTGTGGAACCGGACCGGTCCTCCTGCAGGGCGGCGGACAGGGAAACCGTCGGCATGGGGGTGCGAGTGGTTGACTCCGAAGGGCGCACGGCCTCCGACTACCAGGGCGAACTGCGGGTCACGGCCGAGGGTCCGGTGCGAGTGCGCTTCTTCTCCTCGGAGGACCTTGTCGAGATACGCGCCGGGCGCGGTCGGTGCTTCGTGACGGGAACCGGCGGGGCGGGCGTCGCCACGCTGAGCGCCGCGGCGGAGGGCCTGCGTCCGGGCGTGGCCCGGATCGAGTACACGATGGCTACAGGGTCAGTCCTTTCAGTGTAGGGGCAATCGCTTTCCCCACCTAATAAGACGGAACCAAGCCGCCAGATTTCCGCCCCTTTGGTTAAATATTTTTGTACCATCTCTCCGTTCCCGCTCGTCTCCCCGCTCGTCTCTTGATCGAACGCAAGGTCGCATGGTTCCTGTCCTTTCAGTGTGGGGGCAATCACGCCCTCCACCTATACGAAGGAACCAAGCAGCAGAAATTCCGCCCCTCGGCCTAATATTTTCGTACAATTTTATCTGTCCCCAGATTTACGACTCCAGTTACAACACGCCCATGCTGGGCGCACACAGGGGTCGGACAGTACCGATGCCCGCCGAGCGGGGCATCGCCCGGTCAGGACGTACGATGGTCAACGCCGTGAAGATCCGGATACATAGGGCGGAAGCATGTGATGCGGCGGTGCTCGCCGGCCTGAACGCTGAGTTCAACGAGGTGCGGATGCCCATCGCGCTGATCAAGAAACGGGTTCGCACGAACAGGAAGGAACTCGTGTTGCTCGCGGACGTTTCCGGCGACGTTGCTGGCTACGCCTGTGTCCAGTTTTCTCGGTCCATGTGCTACCAGGACGACTGGGCCGAGATCACTGAGATGTACGTCCGCGATCGGTTCAGGCGGATGGGCGTCGGGACCGCCCTCTTGAGTGCTGCCGAGCGCGGCGCAGCGCAACGTAAGGTATACCAGTTTGTCGTGCTCACGGGCGGGAGGAACCGAAAGGGACAAGCTCTGTATTCCTCCGCAGGATACAGAAAGACTCGAGAACTCGTATACACCAAGGACGCGGCCAACCAGCAAATCCATACTATCGCCGCGAAGCGCGGCTCAGCATGATTTGCACCTTCTGTGTGAGAAGATGAAAGTAATGCCCTTAGTTCTGGCGCTGACGGCGTGCGCGATATGTGCACCTGCCGCAAGCAATGCTCCGGTGATTCTGAAAGGAATCTACAGTGCCGGTCGGTCCGCCCGCTCCTACGGCAAGGAGGATCCAACTCGCGCCGTGATCACGCGGGCCTCACAGGAGTTCCTTGAGATTCAGAATTCAGATGGAAGTTGGGGCACCAACGGCAACCGGCAACTGCCCACCGCGTTCTGTTTGATTTCGCTCCTGCGTCAGGGCGAGTCGCGCGAGTCAGAGAAGTGTGGCAAAGCCATAGCTACCAGCCACGCGTGGTTGATGCAGTTCCAGCCGAAGACGGACCCGGAGCGCGTCGCTACCGCGATCGCGCTCTCTGACTACATTACTATTCACTATCGCTGGCACGACCCCGACGAGAAAGCGGAAGTGCCTGCGGCGCAAATCCAGAGGATCCGTGATTGCGTCAACGCCATCTCGCCGCAGTGTGGCCAGATGTGGCGCGACCTGCTAGACCTCTCGCACCTACCCGCAGAGATTGGGCGCCGCATGGACGGAGACACGATTCGAGCAACCCTCGGCAACTACCTTGATCGCGATCTTGACGGCTCTCCATCGACGCTAGATGACTACTTGCTCCTTCACCTCTGTTACTCAGCCAGCTTCTATCACGGTGGGAGGAAATGGAGCGACTGGAATCAACAGCTCGCTCCCATGCTGGTTCGGACGCAAGAGGCTGATGGCCTCTTTCCGTGCAAGCCACTCGAGGACCGCATCGCTGCCACCGGGCTTTCGGTCATGAGCTTGACCATCTACTACATCTTCTCTCCGAACTTCTCTGCCAGGGCATGGCCGCCCACCAGCAAGGCCGGGGGCGAGGACATCAAGATCGACGTCAGATGAGAATAGGAACACAAAACCACGGCCTGCTGGCACGTCGGTGCCGCACCGCCCCAGAAGCCGACCGTTCGGCGGAGAAAAATGTGAAACGCAAGCGGACGTTAACAGCGGCGATGGGGACAGAGAAACCACGGTGGGGTAGTCTGGATTTGCCGAAGTTGGTGAACGTACTATTTCTCTGTCCCCACATTTCTCAGATTTCCTCCCAGATTTCCTGTCCCCATATTTCTTATACTATTTTTCTGTCCCCAGATGTCCCCCCATGGACAGTATTCACTTCATAACGGACCGTCAGATTTACGATCAGGTGATCCAGGCGGCGGTGCCGTCGGCCAGACAGTATCTCTGGTTGGCTACTTCCGACCTCAAGGACCTGCATGTTCAGGTCGGGCGCCGCGTGATCCCATTCCTCGGAGTCCTCTCCAGCCTCGTTGACAATGGCGTGGCCATCCGTCTACTGCACGCCAAGGAACCGGGGCCATTATTCCGGCGGGACTTCGACCGGTACCCGAACCTGATCGCCGGCATGGAGCGCATCCTCTGCCCACGGGTGCACTTCAAGAGCGTCATTGTTGACGGCCGCTTCGCCTACAGCGGCAGCGCCAACCTGACCGGTGCCGGCATGGGCGCCAAGAGCGTCAAGCGCCGCAACTTTGAGGGTGGATTCATAACCACGTCTCAGCCCATGGTCGAGGCCATCATGGCTCAGTTCGACCGCGTCTGGATGGGTGCGGAATGTCAAACCTGCCAACGCAAAGCCCACTGCGCCGACTATCCGGAACTTCTCGCCAGAACGCCCGCGGGTACATAACCATGGGGTGCGATGGGGGCAGAGAGACTGTGACGTCGGCAAAGGCGTGGGTGTGGAAGTCGATGCGTACAGGCCGGTCCCGCGTCACGCGGAGCGCAGCATTCTGGCTGCCGCCGGAAGTTCGGTTTCCGGCATGTCAATCCGTCCCTCGATCGACATGCGTCCGCGATAACCGATCTGCCTGACCGCCGCCAGGAAACGCGGCAACGCCTCGCAGGGCTCGGCGCCGGGAGTACGCCGGTTGGCTTGGGTGGCGACGTGCATATGGCAGAAAAGCGGCGCGGCGGCCATGATGTCGGCGGTGGCCTCGGCGTTGCAGGCCCAGTGGTAGCCGTCCACGAGCAGTCTGATGGCGGGCGAGTCCGCCGCTCTGACGGCGGCCGCGCACTCCGCGACGGTGTTCAGGATGTTACACTCGGCAAAGCGCAACGGCTCGACCGCGATGGTGACGCCGTGTTGCCGCGCATGCGGGGACAGCAGTTTCAGGAAGGCGGCAATCTGTGCCTCGGCCTGCTTGCGGTCGAAGCCGTCCGGCACCTGCCTGGCGCCCCCTGAACCGAAAACGATCGTGTCCACGCCGGCTTCGGCCGCACGGGCGCAAGCGGTGGCGACGTAAGCCTCCACGGCCGTCGCGTCCACTTGCGGTCCGACGATCTTGAGGGTGCCTGGCAGGAAGCCGTTACAGACCGGACAGGGCAGCGGCGCCGCACGCGCCGCCGCCAGCGCCTCCAGAAACGCCGCACGATCGGACTGAGGCTGAAGAAAGCCCTGCACGGACCACTCGAAGTAATCGAAACCCGCCTGCTTGGCCACCTTTGCGCAGGGGGGAGCGCCACATAC
>JAQULY010000523.1 GCA_028718445.1 Kiritimatiellia bacterium | reverse complement strand
CGGTCAATCGCGAGATTGTGCGCGAGGCCGCGCGCCTGCTGGCCGCCGGCGATGCCGCCGCGCTCGGAGCCCTCATGAAGCGCGCTCAGGCGCTGTTCGACGAGAGCGTGGGTCCGGCCTGTCCGGCGCAGTTGACCGCGCCGGTGCTGCATCGGTTGCTCAATCACCCGCCGATCCAGCCGCTGATCTTCGGCGGCAAGGGGGTCGGGTCGCAGGGAGACGGCGCCGCCCAGCTCATCGCGCGCGATGCGGCGTCGGCGGAGCGCGCCGCCGCCATCATCGGGCATGACCTGGGCATGACCTGCCTGCCGCTGGCGCTGCACGCCAGCGCGCGCGTGCGCAAGGCGGTCATTCCGGCAGCCGGTTTTGGCACCCGCCTGTTTCCGGCCACCAAGGCGGTCAAGAAGGAACTCTTCCCCGTGGTTGACCGCGACGGGCGCGCGAAGCCGGCCATCCTGACGATCATCGAGGAAGCCCTGGCAGCCGGGGTGGACGAGGTCGCGGTGCTGGTGCAGGCGCGCGACAAGCCGATCTTCGAGGAGATCTTCTGCGCGCCGCCGCCGATCGAGCACTACCACAAGCTCAGCCTCGCCGACCGCCAATACTGCGACCGGTTGCTGGACATCGGTCACCGACTGACCTTCCTCACGCAGGACACCCAGGAGGGTTTCGGGCACGCGGTCTACTGTGCGCGGCAATGGGTCGGGCGCGAGCCCTTCCTGCTGCTGCTCGGAGACCATCTCTACACTTCCAGCATCCATGAGGGCTGCGCACGGCAGGTAGTGGCGGCTTTCGAGCACAGCAACCGCAGCGCCGTTGGTCTTGCTCCTGCTCCCGCCGGCGAAGTGCATCACTACGGCTGCGTGACGGGGCGCTGGCACACCCCGGGCAGTCTTCTCGACATCACCGAGTTCGCCGAGAAACCCACCGCGGAATACGCCGCGGAACGGCTGACCGTGGATGGTCTGCCGGAGGCTCACTACCTGACCGTCTTCGGCATCTACGTTCTCAAGCCGGAAATCTTCGATTACCTGGAAGCCAACATCCGGCAGAATGTCCGCGAGAGCGGCGAGTTCCAGCTTACGACCTGTCTCGACCGACTGCGCCGCGAGGACGGATTCGTGGGGCAGATCGTGCAGGGACGGCGTCATGATCTGGGCAATCCGCGGGCCTACCTCCAGGCGCTCGCGGACTTTCATTCGTGAGTCGTGTCTTGCCGCAGATAGGGCTGCAGCCGGTCGGCAAGCAGTTTCTCCAGGCAGGGCGCCACACGCCAGAACTCGCGCAGTTCCAGGTATTCGTCCACAGCCTCGGACTGGCCGGGGCGCGCCCCGTTGACGGCGCGCAATAAGAGGTTACGGTCGGTGGCGTCAGGCGACACGAATTCGACGACTCTCACGCGGTAGCCCAGGATGCGCAGCAATTGCGCCCTGAAGGTGTCGGTCAGCAGGTCGGCCAGGCGCTCCCGCAGGATGCCGTGCCGCAGCAATGCGCGCAGCGGTCCGTTGTTCTGCAGTTGCGGTTGCAGGTCGTGCTGGCAACAGGGAGCCACCAACATCGTGCCGGCGCCCCATTCGACTCCGCGCGCCAGTGCCTGGTCCGTGGCGGTGTCGCAGGCGTGCAGGCTCAGCAGCAGGTCGGGGCGCGCGTCAAGGCGGCAGGTCGCCAGGTCGGCGGCCATGAAGGTGACGCGGTCGGCGACGTCCAGGTCGGCGGCCATGCTGTTGGCCTTGGCGACCAGCGCGGCATTGCGGTCAATGCCGCGCACGCGCACACGGCGCCCGCGGACGCGTTCGAGATAGCAGCAGGCGGCCAGTGTCAGGTAAGCCCGGCCTGAACCGCAGTCCACGATTTCGAGCACGCCGGACTGGTCGCTTTCCGGCAGGGCGGCCTCGACTTCGCGCAGGAAGGCGTTGATCTGGGAGAGCTTGCCCTGAGCCGAGGCGCGCGGCCGTCCGTCGCCGTCGCTCATGCCCAGCACGCGCAGCAGCGGGCCTGCATCGAAGGCGTCGAGCGGCTGATCCTTGACGCGGTCGTGCGGTTGCGGCGCGGGCGCGGCGGGCATGGCCGGACGCCCGCGGGAGACCAACAGCCGCCCCTTGCGGGTCACGCGCACGTGCAGGTCGCCCTCGGCGGTCATCAAGTGGTACTCGCGCGGGCCGGTGGATGCGAGCATGGCCGTCAGCGTGGTGGGCGCTTCGCTGCTGGTGAAATTGCGCACGGTGGTGCGGCCATCGGACACGCGTTCGGCCTGCCAGTAGGTCTCACCGCGCATGATCACGGGGCGCAGGCTTTCGCGGCTGGCGCCGCCGCCCTGGTGGCGCACCAGTGTCAGGCGCGTGAAACCGGGTTCGTCCAGGACTCGCCGGCGGATCTCGGTGGTGAGTTCGTCGGAGAGCGACGTGCGGCTGTGCTCCATGTCAGAATCCGTAGGAGGCCCCCAAGCGGACGCGTTGGTCGCTGCCGGCCGTGGCCTCGCCGAAGAAACGCCACGGATCCTGACCGAACCAGAGGCCGAGACCGAAGAGCATGGGTTGTTCGCGTTCCACCTCCACCTCCAGTTCGTCGCCGCCCAGAGGCAGGCCGCCCTCGACGTCGATGTTGCCAAGCGGCTGGATGCTCAGATCTAGGTGGAAACCCCAGTTGGGGCGCGAGTAGACCAGTCCGGTGTCGATCCAGAGCGCCAACTCGGTCAGGGTAATGTCGGTCTTTGTGTTCTCGTAGGTCAGATCAAGCGTGGCATTGGTGCCGACCTGGCCGACTGCAGTCGAACTCTTCAAGTCGGCCTCGTCCTTGCGGATGGAGGCGCGCGCGCCGCCGTAGACTTCCCAACTGCCTTCTCGCAGGAACGGCTGACGGTAGCCGCCCATGAGCGACCAGCCGCTACCGCTGTCCAGCGAGGATTCGGCCACGGTCAATCCGCCGGGCAGGATGTCGCCGCTGGAGACCGAGGGCGAGAGGCCCAGTTGCAGCAACCATCCGCGCCAGGCGATGCCGCCGCCCACGGAGGAGCGCTCAAGGTCGGCGCCCGTGCCGCTACGGCCATCCACGTGCCACTTCACGGGTGTTCGTTCGAGCGGATCCACCCACAGGGACGCGCGCAACTCATCCTCCGGCGCCGGCAGCAGGGGACGCGCCGCGGCGACGGCTGGAGGCTGTTCCTCAGGCAGCGGGATTGGCGCCGGACGGGGTGGCGGCGGCGGCGCGGGCGGCAACGGCGGACGGGCGCTGCCGGCGGCGGCGCCGTGGGAAAAGGCATACATGGCGCCACCGATCTCGACGAGCCGGCCGTTGACCGTTTGCACGGGGCCGTAGACGCGTCCGCTACGCAGCGAAATAAACGAAAGGCGATCCGGCGGCAGCAGGCGCAGTTGATATCTGTCGGCGCCCACCTGGACATAGCTGCCGTCCTTCAGGTCGAATGGTCCCCAGACGCGATGGGTGCGTGCGGCTTCCAGGGAGAAGGTGGCGGGTGCGGCCATGGCCGTAGAGGCGCTGACGCACCAGACGGACAGCCACAAGGGCAGGAAAATGCGGGATGGAACGCGGAACATGGGAGCCTCGATGGAATTGCGGATAGCGTCCTGGCAAGGCCGGACTGATGGGTGGATAAACTACAGCTTTAACCGCCGGGCCGCAAGTCAATGCAGCAATGCGGTCAGTGCCGACCGTGTTCTTTTGACAAGCGGCGCGATTTCCATGATTATTCCCGACTTCAACGGAGAAGTCTGTCATGTTGCGAGAAGCCGCGATCGTGATGCTATTGGGGATGGGCACTGTTTTTCTTGTGCTGGTGGCGCTATTGGGGGTGATGACTTTGGGCGGACGTTTGTCGCAACGCTTCTGCCGGGACGGTGCGGATGGCGGCGGCGCGCAGGGAGCTGGCGGCCATGGTGACGCCGCGCGCGGCGCTTCCGGCGCGGCGTCGCGAGAGCAGCATGAGGACATGGTGGCGGTATCCATAGCGGCGGCCTGCCGGCATGGCGGACGGGGAGGCGCGGCATGACGGTGGCACGGGGGTTGATGCGAGGACTGGCGG
>JAQULY010000522.1 GCA_028718445.1 Kiritimatiellia bacterium | reverse complement strand
CACTCCGCCGAATGTCGAATCCCACGCGCCGCCGTTGGTCGTGTATGCAGGCTTCGTCGAGTTGTTCGGATCGCCCCAATAAGCCCATATGAAGCTGTTGCTGTCGGCAAGAGTCGGCACCTGTACCCACAAGTAGGAGCTGCCATTCGGATTCCATGTATCTATCTCGTAGTTGAGCTCTGTCACAGTATCATCCGAGTAAAACCGCAGATCCGCGCCGTCCGACGGCGATACCATCTGTTGGAAATCAAACGCGCTGTTATTCACGTTGTTGCTCAGGACCACTAGCGCCGGGAAATTGGTCAATGCTTCCGGTGCTGCCGGCGAGTAACCGGAGAACTGGATGGGCATGCGGTATCCTGATCCGCCGGCGGAGGGTTGAGGCGTGCCGACTTCATAGCATATCATCGTGCCGTTCAGACCGCGAAGATACAACTTGCCGTTGCAAACCATCGGTTGCGTCCACGTATACCCGCTCAAGATGCCGTTTGCGCGATAGAGCTCGGTGTAGGCTGTTGAAGTTGCCTGCACAACCACAAGATTTCCATTAGCCCCGATATTCCCGAGGTCTCCGCCGGTCATGATCACAAGTTGATCGCCTGCGGAAAGCACGGCACTTTCAATCCCGAAACCGGATTGCGACCACTTGACCGACCCGTTTGACAGATCCAGGCACCTCAGGGAGCCCCCGCCGTCGAGGCCGTCGGTTATCCCATAGACACAGTTGCTGTAAATGGCGCCTGTGTTCTCCTTGGTGCACAGGGCGGAATTGCCCCAGGCTCTTGCCAACTGCCCGGTTGTACCGAGTGTAAACAAAGCGCAGCCCGTGTTGTATCCTTGCGACACAAACATCCTGCCGCTGTCAACTACCACCGGATTCGCTATGCCTGCTCCGTTCACAGCACCGGCGGCTACGTCAGAAGACCAGAAGAGAAGATTGCCCGCCAGATCCATGCCGGTGACGAAGCCGGACGCAGGCGGCTTGTGGCCGTATCCCAGGACTACGCGCTGGCCCCCCACAGTTGCGGCGACAGGTGTAGTGTATCTTGCGCCATGGGTGCCAGGCGCGCCCCACACAACGTTATGCGTTGTCAGACTTATCGCCGCCAGGCCGTTGTCCCCGCCGGCATTCACAATGAGAAGATTTCCTTCAATAAGAGGCGAACCGGAATAGTCATTGCCGCCGCTCATGAACGCGGTATTGCTCCAGACGATGTTCCCGGTTGCCGCGTCGAAGCAGGAGATGCGGCCAAGATTGTCGTAGGTATAGACGCATCCGCCGGTGACCGTGGGCGTGGAGTAGAGTCCGAGATAGTCGGATCTCATTGCCCCACAGCCATAGGAAGTCGTCCACTGCGGAGTCGGATTGGGTCCGGTCACGGCCTCGTCAAAACACCGGACTGTGATCTGGTTGTTCGACCAGCCCGCCGTATAGACCTTCCCCTGGCTCACCACCACCTGCGAAAAGCCCTGACCAATGTTCGCGCGCCACAGTTCGTTTGTGGGCCACTTCGTTATCTTCTCGTCAGTGTGTCCGTCGCGATTCTGCCCATGCCAGCACGGCCAGTCTGACGCGTTCAAACTGATGGCCAGGGATGAAAGGATTGACACGAGCAGGCATACTATGCGCTGTGACCTTGCTGCCGGCATATGCGGGTATACACTTATTCTTAATGGCATTTCGCTCCTTGTGTTCATTCAAACAAATGTCCTGAGTAACCCGCAGAACGTGTTGAGAGAGCTGTGGACGCCCCGCTCCGTCGCGGTGGCCGCACCATTGCCCGGCGTTGCTGGCTACTGCAGTTTTGCCTTTATCCTGTAGAACGTAAACGGCACGCCGAGATTGTTGTTGGTGTAGATGATCGGCGCGTCGTCTCCGAGGAGGTCGACATAATTTGCAATTGTCTGCCAGTTCCCAAGAATCAAGTTCGTCCTTGACTCCAGACTGTAGTAACGCAGTTTGCCCGTATAGTCCGAGCCTGATGCGCTGAGTGAAGGGATTAACACCAGCAAGCCGCTGCCGCCTGGTATTCGTTGTATACTTGCCACCAGGGCGCTTTGCGCACTTGTTGGATCGGTTCCGGCAAGGTATTCCTGCCACGTCGGCATTCCATCCTTGTCCGGATCGTCAAGTTCAAGCGTGGTCGGGTCGCCCGTGAGACCATGATTGTCGAGCCAGGATATCGGTGTTCCCTTTGGTGCAACTCCGCCGCCGCCACCGCCGAAGCTGCAGAAGGTGCTGTTCGACGCCATATTCAGGTAACTCGTCCATATCCAGTTGGAGGAAACTGCCGCCGACATAATCCGGCACTCATCAAGTCTCCCGTTCAACTTGCCCCATGAGCCGCCGCCAAGATGAGTTCCTGACGCGAATCCGTTGTTGATCGTCGAACTGTTTGCCCAGCTCACGACCTGCTTCCCGTTGACGTAGGCGCGTACAGTGGTCTTATCATACGTTCCCATGATATAGTACCATGTGTTCAGCGTGGGGGAGAAATTAATCGCCGTGCTTCCATTATTCATACAGAACCATATCGTGCCGTTGTTGACCGCGTAGATGAACCCGAAGTCGTTCGCCATCTCGTTGTCCCCTTTTATGAAGAACGGGTTCTTTGCTCCATTAGCCGCGTCGTAGTATTGCACCCAGCCGCCGAATGTGAGCCCGTCGGTAACGCTCAGACTGCCGTTGGCGTTGGCAGCAGTGTCATAGGCGGCACCGCTGTATCCTGCTGCGCCGTCAACAATACCCGCCGTCAAGGATGAGGATCCGCCTGTTGCAGTGTTCCTGTTCGCGGTTGAATCGGCATGCGAACCGCTACCCGACTCACCGAGATGCCAGACTCCTCTGAAATCGGAGTTCCACGTCGCCCCATTGGTAGTGCAGGCTGGGGGCGTAGTCACCGAGTTGCCCCAGAAGGCCCAGATACTGCAGTTATTCGACAAGACCGGCACTTGCACCCATACACAGGATGGGCCATTTGTTGCCCATTTTTCGATCTCGAAGTTCAGCGCAATATTGTTTGCGCCATCCGCAAACCGCAGGTCGCCACCGACAGGCGATACCAACTGACTGTAACTGAACCCTCCGCCCATGTTGTTGCTGAACACCAGTTCGACCGGGAAGTTCGTCAGGGCCTGGCCGGTGGTATTGGTGTAGCCAGGGAAGCGGATGCTCATCTTGTGCGACCATACGCTGAACGGTCCCGGCGGCACTATGGTCAGGACCGCTGTTCCGGGAACGCCCACTGTGGCTCCGGCTGTAGGATTAGATAGCGTCAGATTGACCGTCTTGCCAGAATCGCCGACAGGTGAATTGAGAATCGCGACGGTGAACGTCTTGCTCGTCTCATTGTTGCCGAAGTTTAGAGTTCCGGACGTCGTAGTGTAATTCACACCAGCCTGCCCGGTGCCATCGCCGGTGGCATAGCTGACGCTTGCCGCGCCAGTCTTGCCGTTCGCGCGTGTTACCGTGATAAGCGCCGTTCCGGCATCCTGTGCAGTCATATATGCGGTGCCGCTGAACTGGAAACTCCCCGGTCCGTCAGCGTCGAGTATCGTCAGTACCGTATTCGTGATAGACCCGTATATCGCATTGCCGACAACGTGCGAGAGTCCAATGTTCACCGTCAGGTTGGCCGGCGTCCAAACGCCGTCATCCATAACCGACACCGCAAATGTCTTGCTGGTTTCGCCGTTAGCATAGCTCAGCGTGCCATTCGCGGTCGTATAGTTGACTCCGGCCACCGCAGTGCCGCCACCGGTCGCATAGTCAACCGTTACCGGTCCGGACGGACCGTTGTATCGGAACACTCTGATCGTCACGGTTCCGCCATCCTCGGGAACACTATAGGCTGAAGCAGCGAACTGCACGATGCCGGTCGTAGCGCCAACGCCACCGGCCATGCCGTAGGTCTGGAATGCGGAATTAGACGCCATCGTCATGTAGCAGGCCCACACCCAGTTCGATGCGCGCGGAACCTTCTCCAGGCGTCCCTCGTCCAGCATGATCTGGCCTGACGCGCTGCCGCCCCCCGGCTGGTTG
>JAQULY010000521.1 GCA_028718445.1 Kiritimatiellia bacterium | reverse complement strand
GTCCAATACGTAATGACCACTACCGGTTTATCCGCAGCGATGGATTTCGTGGAATGCCCCAAGGCCGCAAGATCATACGCCATCAGGAGCGTCGCCGTAATGCGTTTCATTTCGATTCCCTCACGACGACCAGCGTGTGGTATTCGACGTCGGGAATTTCCACGAGCAGCTTGCCGTCTTCGACGGTCGGGGTCAGCTCCACCTGCGAGGGAACCCGGTTCGAGTCGCCGTACCCGTACATTTGCAGCGCCCACACCTTCACCGGCTTCTTGGGATTGGCCAGCTTCACTTCCACTTCCACATGCGTGGCCGGCGGCGGATCCTGCGTGAGTTTGAGATCAAATGTCTCGTTTTCGGGCGAATTCACCACATGGATCAGCAAGTCCCTGTAACCCTTCCGGTCCCGCTCATAGACGCACTCGTTCCACCAGACCTCGCGATTGCTCTCCACATTCACGCGTTTCCATGACTTCGAGACCGGGAGCACGTCGCGTCCCCACAGCAAACCCGAATAGCGCGTCATGAACTGCGCCATCGGCCGCCAGCCTTCGTGCCCGAGGCAGATCGGGTGAAAACGTGTGGCGATTAGGTTCGCTCCGACCTGGTTGCAGATGGTCCACGCGTCGCGGGTGGCGGCGAACTCTTCCTTGGTCATGTAATTCAGTGGATCCAAGTTGAACAGTGAGCCGCAGCCGATAACCGGATCGTTGTAACCTGGGTGTTTCAGGTATTCGTCGCGAAAGACAACAAGTCCTTCATAGAAGCTTCTAACGGCATGCATGGGAAAGGTGGAATTCAGGATCTGTCCTCCCTGCATTTCAACCCAGCTTCCGGTGATCGGATGCTTCAAGGCCGCTTCATGCGCCCTGCCCCAACCCGGCCGCGGCGAGGCATGGTTGTACCACAGGACGGCATGGGGTATTGACATCCGGACAATGCGATCCACCTCCGCCACGCAACGGGCCGTGAGCACGTCGAGGTCTTCGCCGCGTCCCAGCTGTGCGCCGTCCCAAAGCCGAATGTCCGACGCGTCACCGCGCGCCGTATTAAAAAACGCGCCGATAATGTTGTAGCACGTGTCGAAGAACATCCCGTCGAACCCGAACATCTTGATCGCGCGCGCCACTTCCTCGCCGGCATAACGCACCACCTCGGGATCGCCGAAGTCGGGATAGAGGCAGTACCAATCCGTGCAGCGTCCGGCGACGTTCGTGATGGACTGGGCCAGCTCAATGGGATTGACGGGCGTGCCGACGGTATTGAAGGCGCCCTTCAGGTCGCGCAGAAACCATTCCGGATGCCGGCGCGCCAGCTCATATCCCGCCGGACCGCCGGTGTTGCTGATCGTGTAGCCGCCCGATCGAATGCCGTTGGCTCGATGACGACGGATAGTATCCACCATCTCTTGCTTCTTTATGAACCTGGCCCCCTGGCCGGCCACCCATTGTTCCTCTTCCGGCGCGAGATAGGCAAAGCCGCTGGGCGCGTAAGAGAAATGATTGTCGAAGTTGTTGTAGGTCGTAAACGGATCTTTCTCGTTCGCCTTGATCGCCTCCGGGTAAGCGGGCCCGTTCATCACGAGCGTCCGGAACCAATCCTTCGGATCGGCAACCTGGAAGACTTCCATGCCCTGAGCAGCAGGTCCTTTCTTGGGTTGAAATTCGGCCCGAAGCGTCCGACCATACATGATCTCTCTGGGCATCCATTCGATGGTGGTCGTTTTCCGCTCGGCAGGTTTGAGCGTGACCTTTCCCGACCAAACCGTTCTCGTTTCGTCCAGATCCCACTCCTCGGTGACGCGCAGTTTTCCCGTCACGACAGCCGAACCCGCGTTCGTCAGCACGATCTCGGCGGTGGCCGGTTCTCCGTAAAAGTACAGCACTTGTGAAGGCTTCACCCGCTCGACCAGAACCTGGCCGAACCCAGAGCCGCACCATAGGGCAAGCAGACAAACGTATCCGATCGTCCGTCCCCGGGGGAAACGAACGGAGTATGCTTCCACCTGCGAGGAATGCCCAATATTTAACAATGAACATCCAACGCCCAAGTGTCTCCTCCCGAACCATGGGATGGCGTACTTCCTCATTGGACATTCCGTGTTGAGTATTGGGAGTTCAAGTAATCTCATTCCAGCCCCCTCGCTACATTACCCAGGAACTTCGGCCACTGCTCCCATTTCCAGAACGGAGTCTGTCCCTCGTTCGGTTCGCCCAACGGCGTACCGGCGAAGATAGCCACCTTGCCCTTGCCGAACTGGCCGGTAATCAGCAACGGGTAGTCGCCTGCCTTCAGGACTACCGTGGCATCGGGTTTCGGTTTCAACTGGTGGATCCAGTAGACCATGGGCGACGAATCGAGCGCGACACCGCCGGGAACGGCACCGGCGCCCGTCTGCGCAAAGGTCTTGCCCTCCTTTTCCCACTTGAGGTCGAACGGTTCCAGATCGCTGACCGGCAGCATGTCTATCAGCCCGGTCTCCTTCAGCTTGCCCACCCCTAGCGTGAAGGGGCCGCCCATCACCAGCAGACCGCCGCCGCGTTCGACGAATGTGTGCAGCAGCTTGATCTGACTGACGCTGAACTCCGTGCCGATCACATCGCTCAGCACCACCACCTTGGCGCGGAACAGATCGCGCACGGCCGGAAAGTTCTGCACGCGCGTGCTGTGCGCGTTGGCGGTCAAAATTAGGTGGTCGTCCAAAGCCTTATCGAACTTGTACCACTGCGTGTAGGCGCCGAAGAACAGCACCGCCGAGGGACGCGCATTCGTCGTGTCAGGCGACGCGGCATGCACTGCGATCGAGCCGAGCGCAAACGCCAACAGTGCGATTGACAACTGTCTGATTCCGTTCATGGTTCATCCTCTTTCAGAGCTTCGGTCAAAACGCTTTCTTCCGTGAGTACTCCGGCACCCACGGATAACCCGGGTAGATGGTGCTCAGGAACTTGCCTTCGTAGTAGGCCTCGTACACTTCCTGCCAGCCATCGCCCTTGGCTGTCACCTTGATGACCAGCGGCTCGCTCTGCGGTTGCGCCAACTGCGCCTTCTGGCTGACGCCATCCACTCCGACATCGGCAAATTCCAGTGTCGCAAGCTTGCTTTCCTGTTTAGTCCGCGCGCCCATGAGGGTGGTCTCCAGCGTGACCTTGCCCAATTCAGCGACGCCGCCCGCGATGGTGTGCTCAACGGTGACGCCTCCATCCTGAGCGACAACGGTCACGTCCGCCAGCAATCGGCGCGAGGCGTGGACGAACCCCCTGAAGCCTTTAACCGGGATGATGGTGTAGGAGGAACGGAACGTGGCGCCAGGTTCGGTAATTCCGCCGTCCAGCAGCCAGCCGCACGTGCTGCCGATCCCCGTGGCATAGAAGGCATCGAGTTTGGGGTCGAGTACCAACGCGAAGCTCCAGGCGGACTTCGGGTTTGCCGCGCCCATCCAGTTCTCGACCGGTGTGTAATCCCAAGTTCCGGCCCAAGTGTAATAGCGTGCGATGCTGGTTCGCACAATTTGCAGGATTGTGCGCTCGGTCGGCAGGTAGTACTCGTTGGAGTCTTTCTGCGAATCCAGCAGAAAGGCATTGATCGTGCCCACCCTTGCCCCCATCACGTCGGGTGTTTTGTTGATCAGCGCTTCCTCGACTTCGAGATACCGTTTGCCCTTGGGAAGCCAGACCCGCCGCTCGAACGTCATGTCGGCCACATCGCGACTGCTGCTCGCCTCCGTCAGCAGCGCCTGGAACACGATGCCCGCGCCTTGCGCGTCGTTCGTCGGCGTCGCGGTGAAGGCGATAGGCGCGACGGGTTTGGTCGCCTGCTCCGGCTCGAAGATCGGACGCATGAACGCGTAATCCGGCTGCAGGGGTAAGGGCGGATTGGCGTCCTTGACTGCAAACGCGATGCAGGCCCCGCCTGCTTTCGCGTCGAATCCGAGCTGAAGCGCCTCGTTTTCAACCTTGACGATCTCGGCTTGAATGCTCGAAAGCATGCCCAGCGCGAGGACCATGACGCACATCTCAAATGCCACACATTTTCTCATGAAAGATGGTCTCCTCT
>JAQULY010000520.1 GCA_028718445.1 Kiritimatiellia bacterium | reverse complement strand
GAAGATGGAGATGCCCATCAAGACTCCGTCAGACGGCACGGTGGTGTCCATTGACGTGGCCGCCAACCAGAAGATCAACACCGGCGACATCCGGGCGCGCGTCGGCTGAGCCGGCGCCAACGGTCTCGCATCCGCAGCCCCACGAGTCCTTTACATGAAGCCATCAATCCTTGCCGCGGCCGTTCTTTCGGCCTGTCTCTTCGGTAACTACGCCTTTGCCCAGCAGGATGCGAGCGCGAACACGGCAGGGCCGGCTAACGACGCGGTCGTCGCGGTGCCCGCGTCCGCCTCCGGCGCCGCGTCCGCGGAAAAGGGCAACGACGCCACACACATGCTGGCGCGACTCAAGGGTCTCTGGGGCGAGACCGGCATTGCCGGCTTTTGCGCCCGGAAGCCCCCAAAATATGTGCATATGAAGCGGCCTGGCATCATGCCCTTCGGTCTCAGCCAGTTGGTCATGATCCCGGTGTGCCTGGTGCTGATATACCTGGCGATCTTCAAGGAGTTCGAACCGCTACTGCTGCTGCCGATCGGTTTCGGCGGGCTGCTGGCCAACATGCCCAATGCCGGCATCACCGCGCCGCCGCTGCTGAATGCCGCCGGCGCCGTGCTGGAGCCGGGCGGATTCCTCTACTACATCTTCGACTTCGGCGTGAGCACAGGCGTCTTCCCGATTCTGATTTTCATGGGCGTGGGGGCCATGACCGACTTCGGCCCGCTGATCGCCAATCCGCGCACGGCCATGCTGGGGGCGGCCGCGCAGTTGGGCATATTCTCCTCGCTGCTGGGCGCCCTCTGGCTATCGCACCTTTTCCCAAACGCGATTCAGTTCGGGCTTAAGGAAGCCTCCTCGATCGGCATCATCGGCGGCGCCGACGGACCGACGGCCATCTGGCTGACAACCAAGCTATCCCCCGACCTGCTGGGTGCGATCGCCGTCGCGGCCTACTCCTACATGGCGCTGGTGCCGATCATTCAGCCGCCGATCATGAGGTTCTGCACCACCGAGAAGGAGCGCCGGATTGTCATGAAACAACTGCGTCCCGTCTCCAAACTCGAGAAGGTGGTCTTCCCGCTGCTGGTGCTGCTGCTTTGCGGCGTGCTGCTGCCCAGCGCGGTTCCGCTGGTGGGCGCCGTGATGCTCGGCAACCTGGCGCGCGAGTGCGGCGTGGTCAACCGCCTGTCGGACACCATGGCGAACCCGCTGATCAACATAGTGACCATTCTGCTCGGACTGTCGGTCGGCTCGAAACTGGCCGCTGAGAAGTTCCTCACGGCCGAGACGCTGGGCATCCTGCTGCTCGGACTGGCGGCCTTCTCAGTCGGCACGGCCGGCGGCGTGCTGATGGCGCGTTTCATGAACCTGTTCTGCAAGGACAAGATCAATCCGCTGATCGGGTCAGCCGGCGTTTCGGCCGTGCCGATGGCGGCGCGCGTCTCTAACAAGGTCGGTCTGGAATCTGACCCGACCAACTACCTGCTGATGCACGCCATGGGACCCAACGTTTCGGGCGTGATCGGCTCCGCCGTCTGCGCCGGCGTGCTCTACGTGCTCTGCCGGTAGCGCGCCAACCGCGAAAAGGTTCCAGCGTTAAGGTTCCGTTGGACGGCTGCCTGTCGCCTCAACGGTCGAAGGACCACGACTTCACCGTTTCCTCCCAGGCCTCCACGTTCTCCGCGGGGATGCCGTCGGGCCAGTGGCGATAGGTGTCGGCGATCATCCAGCCTTCGTTGGCGCGTCCCAAGGCCAGAATCCGGGCTGACTCCTTGCGTACCTGTTCCACGCTGGCAGTTGGCAAAAAAACCTGGATGTCCGGCATGATTGACAGGGTCAGGCGGTCGCGAGCGGTCTCGAAGACCCGTTCGAGCCCCATGCAGTCAGGTTGCTGAACCTGCAGCACATCGAGCCCAATCTCCGCGAGATCCGCCATGATGTCGAGGATATTGCCGCATGAGTGCATGAAGTTCGCCATGCCCAGTGCATGGCAGCGTCCAAAGAGTTGGGCGTAACGGGGCTTGAAGAACTCGCGCCATTTGGCGGGTGAAATCATCAGCCCCTGCTGATTGCCCCAGTCGTCTTGATGGAAGATGCAGTCTATGCCCATGGTGCCCAGCCGCTCGACCTCGGCCAGGTGGTACTCCAGTATCCGATCGGCGAAAAGTTCCATGTCCTCGGGGTACTCGTATAGCCAGGCCATGGCGTTCTCCATGCCGCAGATAAAATGCATGCGCTCCCAGAGCGTCGCCCCCAGACAAACCAGCGTCCAATGATCGTCGGCAGCGGCGGCATCCTCGGCCACGCCTTCCCAACGCTCCGGTCGCAAGGGATCGGGAATGGGCAGTGCCCGAAGTTGTTCGATCGTGGCAACGGGGTGGCAAAACTCGCCATGCACCCAACCTTCACAGCGTCGCGTCTTCAGACCCCAGTCATCTACGGTCCAGCCGTCCGCCAACGGCCGGGGGCCGCCTCGCAGTCCGATGCCGCGGAAATCGTCGTATAGCGTGGGTACCCGGTCAGGTGGCAGGTGCCGCACAGCGGCTTGGACGCGTTGTTTCGAGGTCATGCTTATCTGCGGTTGCACAGGCAACGGGGAAGGGCGTGGGACATGGGCATCATCCTCAAGCGGGGTCGAGATGGGAGCTTCCGGCGGCATTGGTATGGGAAGTATGAGTTTGGCGAAACCACGTGCGTTGTCAACCTGAATGTGCGGGTAAAACGGCCCGCCTCGGTTGTGGACTGGCATTGCCTGCGGACGAGTTTCGTCACACTTGCCCTATCGCCCGGCGTGCCTGTCGAGACCTTGCAGTTGGTGACGGGACACCGGACAGTTGCTGTCGTGCTTGCGAACTACTATCGACCGCAACGCGCCCACCTGCGCGCGGCCCTCAACAACGCCCTGCCGGACGTGCTGACCGGCGCAAGGCGAGAGGACGGAGAGCAGAAGGCGGTGGCGGAGATGAGGGATCTGCTGGACAAGGTAGTTGCGGGTGCGGTGACGGCAGAGGATAGGAAGCGGCTGCGATAAGGTGTCGGCCATGCTGTGAGGGGACGGTGTAGCATGGCAGCAGACACCGCGCATGGTACTGTGACCCCGACGCCCCCAGATGGTTCACTTTCCGGCGGGTGGGGCAGCGACTTTGAGGGCCAGGTTTGCCGACGCAAGGCGGGACAGGCTCTCCATCACTTCTTCGTAGTTGTCGCCAATGACGCACGGTGCGTCTACCACCACATCGGACACGCCGTCGGTCTTGGCTTTGGCGCACATGGCGATGAAGTCGGCGAACTTGCTTTCGTAACCTTTCGGGGGCTTGCGTATGGACTTCATGCGTCTTCCTTGTGAAACAGGTTTTGGAGTGACCCTGACGACCTCAGAGCGTCGCTAGGGGCCGACGAGGCGGTAGAAGCGGGTGGGATGGGAAGAGAAATCGGGATCGGGAAGGGTGATCGAACTGTCGGTGAGATTGGTCGTGCAGAGCCGGACCCAGGGGCCGGTGGTTAGGTTCGTGGTGGCTTCGAGGGCTATAGGAATCGGCGGGGATCCGGTGACGGAGCAGGAGATGGCGCCGGCGGCGAGGGCCGTGTCGGTGAAGACTGGGTTCCAGAGTCTTGTCGGGCGGTCGGCGTAGGTAGCAGGCCAGGAGGATGCGAAGGCGGGGAGGTAGTAGATGGTGGCGGGGGTGGAGGAGAACACAAAAAATCCGGGGGTCGGGGGGAGGCCGGCAAAATAGACGCTGTCCAGGCTAGTGCAGTAGGTGAACGCGTAGTAGTCGATGGAGGTGACGCTGTCGGGAATGGTAACGCTAGAGAGGGCGGAGCAGCCGTAGAAGATGCTGAAGCCGATGGAGGGGACGCTGGAGGGGATGGTGACGCTGGTCAGGGAGGTGCAGCCGTAGAACGCGAAGCCGCCGATGGTGGTGACGCCGGAGGGGATGGCGATGCTGGTGAGGGAGGTGCAGTTGCAGAAGGCGTAGTCGCCGATGGAGGTGACGCTGGATGGGATGGTGACGCTGGTCCGGGAGGTGCAGTCGGAGAACGCGGAGGAGCCGACGGATG
>JAQULY010000519.1 GCA_028718445.1 Kiritimatiellia bacterium | reverse complement strand
GGCGACGGGTTGGCGGACTCATTCGAGTACGTGATTGGGACGAAAGCGGACAACTCTGACTCCGACAGTGATGACGTGCTGGACGGTGATGAGGTGAGATTCGGAACGGATCCCAATAAGGCAAGTACCAATGGCCATGGTTCTGACTTCGACCAGCTCAACGACGGCACGCTCGTAAGAGGGCAGAGAATACCATCCGGCTACAATCCACCAGACTACGACGGCGATGGAATACCGGATGCGGCAGATCCAGATCCATTCCACCCCCAGCCAATCGTTGAAATAAAATATCCTGTATGGTTGGTTACGTCTGATTGGAAGATTCATACGGAGTTAAAAGTGCCAGCCCTGCACGCCCCAGTAGAGGACTATTATATTTATATTGGCGATTTTACGATTCGCGGTAGATATGGTCTTGTCGAAAGTACCAAGTTCAATACGATCAGTAGTACTGCGGGTTGCGGGTATGGGAAAAATGGGGGAATCGGCAACTTCATGAAGTTGATGAAAGCCGTAGGTGGTGACCCTCTTGAGGTATCGGGACCGGAAGTGAAGTGCGAAGAACCAAATCCGCAAAGCGGCCAGGCGAAGAACTGTCCGGGTGGCGGAATTGAAATCCCGAATTATGAGTGGAGATGTGACGGGACAGCACTTGATGGTGAATCCGCGTCCATCCCCTGCGACTACGATTATCTTGCAGTAGATGAAGGCGCGGGATTGCAACGCGCGATAATAAGATTCCACGAATACACCTCCAGACCTGGAGAGCATACTGGCAATCCTGTTCTGGATTCCCACACAACATCTACTGAAATCTGGAGCTGTTCTCCGTGTTGCCCCGGTTCCTCTAGAACTGAAAACAAGTATACCGTTGATGGTTGGCGGCTTGATACGCCGGTGTATGGAGAGATTTTTGATAATCCTTCAGAACCGCCGATTCCTGGAGCCTATTCGGGGGCGAAGTATTCCTACGATATACCGAGATTCTTTTTTGAAAAGGGTGAAGCTTTTCTCAAACCACTTACATACCCAGCAACAGACGCACTCTACAATCCACCGCGGCTAGGCGCTGACCATAAGATAGAGGTTGCAAGCGCTTCGCTTTATTTCACTCCTCTCAAGATCAAGGACCCTCCTGGTGAGAAGGAACCGACGAAAAATAAATACGTGTTTGACAACTCGACTAGCGGCAAAATGGCTATAAATGTCGAGGCATTGGTCCCGAACGATGTTGATATTCGGAACTTCACCGGATCAATTTTAAGGTGGGAGATCGACGCAATCGAGCGTTCGAGAATGATTTGGAGCAACGCGGCGGGAACCAAGGGAAAGGGAATAAAAGATATGGTGACGTTCTTCCAACTTCCCCGCGACAACCTCCAATTCGGGACGAAGAATGTGACGTTGGAGATAGTCAGTGGCACGAACCAACTTCCCCTCGACACTGTGCAGGTGAAAGTGTTTTTCTCAACAGACGCACAGAATCACCCTACCACCAGTGTCAGTCCTATTTCACCTAACTGGTTTTACTATTGGCGGGAAACAAGCGCTGGAAATGATGGTGAGAAGTCGGATTGGGACTGGGTTCAGGGGAAATGCTCCTCAAACTGCTTTGCATGTACTGACTTTGACTATGCCTTCGGCAGATGGCTTTCGTGGTTTGTTGATAATAATAGCAGTAACATGGTTAGTCTAGGTGGAGACTGGGGCTTTCCATCCGGGATTGACAACTTTGCTTGGGTTGTAAAGCACGAGAAGCAGCACAGGCATGATAATTCTATCTGGTGGCCCAACGGCTATAATGCTAGCCTCGACACGGACGGGGATGGAATGCCGGACAGTTGGGAGTGCCCACAGGGCGTTCCTACCTGCGCAAACGCATCTCACACATTACCGTATGTATATCACATTCAGACGACGCCTTCTTACCTGAACCAATGGGGTGGTTTCAGCGTTGAGGACTGGAACGATGCGGAGCACTGGACGCTGGTGAGTCAGGAGAAGTGGTTCAATGGGTCGTCCGATCTAGAGGACTGGGCCTGCCCCGGAAAACAATCGGACAATCTGTGCCCTTAGCATGGAGGTTATGCCAATGAAATACACAGTCAGTGCGTTGAGTGTCGTTTTTGTGTCGATTGTTGCGGTAACGATTTCTGAGGCTAAGGTTCCGAAATGCGGTGTGCGCAATGTTTGCGATTGGAGCGTATGGCAGGAAACCGAAAAGCTTGGCATTGCTGAGATCACGAGAAAGGTCATCGAATCATTAAAGTGTGAACTCCGGGCCGAATGTACAGACGCAAAAGACACGTGTTGTCCATTGCGGAGGATGTCAGGCATCACCACTGCTGTCGTGACTAACGCTGCGGTGTTGAAGTATGCCCCCCAAACGCTAGATGACGCGCTGAGCGCAACGAAAGACACCGAGCTGGCGAAGTGGTTGAGGATTGCATCGGTGGCCTCAGGTCATTTAAAACACTTGTCATTCGTCGCAGAGATGGCACTTGATGTCCGAGAACAGTGTGAAGTCAGGCAAGCCGCTCTGGTTTCATTGTCCTTTAACGGGCAGTACCCGAAAGAAGACACTGAAAAACTCCTTCCAATATTTTACGACAGCAAGTGTGAACCGCAACAGTATTTCAGAAAGTCCTTGGGAGCGATGATTGAGAAACTTGGGTACCGTGTGCGGACTTCGGGCAATCCTTTCGGCGGAACACTCGATTTTGAGATCCTCCAGTACCCCGACGGCAGGCCCTTCGATAAAAGCGTTTTCTTGAAGAAAAAAATGTGAAGACAGGACTACCTATATGGTCCAAAAGTCGGCCCGCTCAGGTTTGCGAATGACGAGAATATCTGTGGGCGGCTACCAGATCGTGCGAACGTGCGGGTAGTCGCGAATCCGGCTGTCCTTGGTCACAATCGGGCAGCCGTGCTCCAGCGCCGTGGCGACGAGAGTGGCACGGGCTGCACAATGTCCCCTTCGTAGGTGATGCTTCCCTTGAGCTTCACCTTGATGGATTGGCCTTTGGCCGACTTCGGCACGATACTGACCTTCGGTTTTCGTCTCTTGGCGCTCATGTCAGAAGTTCGCGACAAATCCCGCGCGGATGGTCGGCCCGCTCAGGTTCACGTCCCCGAGCGCGGGGCCCGCGGCCTCCTGCGCCTGCTTGGTCACGTCGCTCGACTCGATCGACGGGACCGAGGCCTTCGAGAAGTCCAGCGCCCCGTAGAAACCGTATCCCGCCTCGAGGTACACGCCGAGGTTCGCCGGCCGGTACCACGCCGCGTCGTCATCGTCGGGACGCAGCCACGCGCGGGGCGTGACGAGCTCGAACCCGAGGGCGAGGCTCCCGCCGAAGACGGTGGCGCTGTCGCTGATGGCGGTTCCGGCGGCGGTCTTCACCTCGGCGTCGCCCCACACCACGGTCGCGAGGAGCCGTGCATACGGCGCGAACCAGTCGAACCGGTCGTACCGGTACGACGCGCCGGCGCTCAGGAGGTTCAGCGACAGCGAGGTGTCGAAGGTGTTCCAGACGCTGTCCTGCGAGCTGCCGCCGGCGTATCCGACCTCGAGGCCGAGGCCTCGCATCGCGCCGCGGAACGGCCGCACGCCGACGGCGAGCCCCCCGAGTCCGAAGCTGTCGTTTCCGGCGAAGGGGTCGAAGCCCTTGTCGGGGATGATCATGCCGGCGCCGCCGACGCTGACACTCACGCCGGCCGCGTGCGTGGCGAGCGGGAGCATGACGGCGAGGGCAAGGACCGCTGCGATGATGTTCTTCATGGTGTCCTCCTACAGATCCAGCAGACCGTCGACGAGGAAGCCCTCGAGCGTCCAGACCTCCTCAGCCGACCCGGGGGCCATGTCCGCCACCGAGGCGAGGCCGATGTCCCGCTCCTGCTCGTGGTCCGCGAAGACCCTCTCCGTTCCCACGATCGAGGCGTGCGCAACGCGGACCGGCAGGTCGCGCTTGCTGAACTGGTCGAGCGCCATGTCCACGCGGCCGACCGCCTTCGCGTTCTGGAAGACGAGGTACGCCGTGGTGCCGTCCAGCAGCGTGTCCGCGATGAGGTCGGTGAGCAT
>JAQULY010000518.1 GCA_028718445.1 Kiritimatiellia bacterium | reverse complement strand
GTACGCCTGTTCATATCTCGCCTCCCTTTCGTTTCATGTGCTCTGTCAAACCTGACCTCACGATTTTCACTGTAACTGTCCTCTTGGCAGGAAGTGCAGTCGTCTCTCGGCTTTCTCTCCCCTTTTTCTGCCCATTTCGGGCGACGATTACGGTTGACGATTAGGAAGCTCTCCTCGTTTTCCGTAATCGTCGTCCGTAATCGTCGCCCGGATCATCTCATCATGTTCTTCATAACACTGATTGACGGTTCCGCCGCATGTGGCGCGAGGCCGCCAGGTTGGCCGCCAGGAACGCGCCGCCGCACACGATGAACACCAAGCCCTTGGCCGTAAATCCATAGTCGCTGCTGAAGAACTTGCCGATAATCACGGCCAGAAACACCAGCACACCCAGGTTGATCGCACCCAGACGGCGCGCGACCAGACCCTCGCCCAGCGTGGCCAGACCCAGCCCCGCCAGGTAGAATGCCATCAGCAGCGCCGGCCAGACGTTGCGTTCGCTGTGGGCCGCCATGGCATACGCCACGGCCGTCACGAAGGGCGCCGCGCCCCACAACGCCCACGCCGGCAGCAGCGGCACGCCGTGCCAGTTGCGCCGTGGCGCCCCTCTGAAGGCCAGCACCAGCAGGAACGCGGCCGCCACGGGCAGAGCCACGGCCAGACCGAAATCGAAACCCGTGGCCCACCGATGATGCGACAGGTCGGTGCGCCAGTGATTCCAGCCCACGTCTTCCCACGGCCACCGGAAAATCAACATGAACATCACTACCGCCAGCCCGCCGCCGCCGAGCGTCCGCAACGGGTTGCGCTACCACCCGCGCTCGCCGCTGCGGCGCAACTCGCCTCCCAGCAACAGCGCGCTGAAGGCGCCGGTGTAGACGATCATCCACAGACCAGGCAGACTCTTCTCCAGCGTCACGCCCAGTGCCGCCGTGCCGCTCAGCGCCGCAGCCCACAGCATCCAGGTCGAACGTACGCCCGCGTCGGGCTCGCGACTGACGCTGTAGATCAACGGCACGACCATCACCGCCAGCGGCCAGTACCAGAGCCCCACGCCGCCGGCCAACTGCGACATCGAAACCCAGGTCAGCAAGCCTGCGAAATAACCCGCCACCGGCGCGAGCGCGCGCGTCGCGTAACACACCGGCAGCAACAGCAGCGTCCAGACCAGCGTGAATTGCTCGGGGTCGTCCGCCAGATGATAGGTCTGGGCGGTCAAGGCCATGCCGGCGCCGATGGCCAGACCCCAGAAGATGCCTAGAGGCTCCAGAAAAGCGCGCGATTGCCAGCCGCGGCGGTAGCCGGCCAGGTATTGCGCCGCGCATGCGCCCAGCGGCACAAACGCGATGACCGCCCGCGTGGTCCGCCCCAGATCGCCCCAGTTGGCGGCCAATAGCGCAATAATGCCGAGCCCCACCAGCAGCGTACCAAGCGAGCCGAACACGATCAGCCCCCACGGCCTCTCGGCCGCCGCCGCTCCGGCATATCGTGCCCGCAGCCGCTCGGCGGTCGCGGCATCCACGACGCCCTCGTTCCGCCACGTCTCGATTTCCTGCGTCAGCCAGCGTATTTCGCGCGCAGCCATACCGTCACTCCTTTACTGTTGCCGACGTCAGCGCGCCCCCTTGGGCGGCCTGTTCGATTCTCTGACTTCGTAGATCGCTTTTGCCTTCCCATCCGGTGTCAGGACAACAACGGCCCGGTAGAATCCGTAACTCTCCATGTAGTCTCCGGCGCTCTCCTCGTGCCTGCCCGTGAAGTCGGTCCACGCGACGTGCGTGGAGCATTCGCCAAAGCGTCCCTGGACCCGAACGGTTCTGGCGTGGCCGTCCTTCATGTCTGGCAACGGCTGCGTGAGTTTGCCGAGTGTCACGGTCACATCCGATATGTCTCCGCCCGTTGCATTCATCACGGTGACTCGCGGAGGCCCAAAGTAATCCCATGCCGCCCTGGCAATCGGGAGTGCCGACAACCCGACCAGCATGCCGATGAGGATACCGATCACGCCGGTCAGTACCACCTTCCATCTATTCACAGTCATTGAATCGACCACTCGGCCTCCACTTGCGATCCCGCGTCCGCGCGCAGATAATCACTACGATAACAGGCCCCTGTCGGGACGTCGTACTCCGTAGCTGTTAACACCGCCGCGCGACCGCTCCCTCTCCCCGGCAGATAATACTTCGCGCCCGCGTACCAAACTCACCAAGATCGTACCATACCCCCAACTTACACAACATCACACGCATCCTCTCTGCGGCAATATTCTAGATTCCAGGTCTGACCTTTGAGCGAGACCTGTGCCGCGCGGGGTCGAGCTACCCTCCGGGGGGGGTTATTAGGGAGCCTTGATATACGTAGGTTTCCTGAACTCTGAGAAGTTCTTCGGATCGAAGTTTATTAGCCTTTCGTCTCTGAATTGAAAGTCAATGCTCGTGAGTCTGTCGATGGGGTAGAAAATGATCACGTCACGTTCCGTCACGCCGTCAGGATAGGACTCGGGGTGCTTGCGAGTCACTACAGACTTGACGTGCCTTTGCCGTTCCGTGGCGGGTGTGCCGGGACCGAGGAGGCCAACGACCTTCTCATAGGAATCGCCGTTCTGGAGTTGCCGGTATGCCACCTTGTACAGCGACTTCCCATCATGACAGCGACGGTAATGGGCTGTCGTGCTGCATCCTGTAATGCCGACCAGGCTTGCTGACAGAATCATGCATGAAAACACCCATCTGATACTACTGATTTCTCTCTTGCTCATTGATTTGCCTC
The DNA here is from genome assembly GCA_028718445.1 of Kiritimatiellia bacterium. GTDB lineage: Bacteria > Verrucomicrobiota > Kiritimatiellia > RFP12 > JAAYLN01 > JAQULY01. Next base: position 1,310 of record JAQULY010000518.1, on the reverse strand, counting down.
CCTACACGGTATCAGCCCTCGCAAATAGCAGCGGCCCATACCATTGCGGCCGCCGCTATGCGTCAAGCAAGAGGCTCGAGAAGCAATAGTATTGTCGGTAAATGCAGTGCCGCATGAGGCATAGCGGCGCAAACGGGGAGGTGCAATATGCCTCAGGATTCTCGAACTGTGGCGTCCTTCAAGCCCCGCACAAGTTGGCCGGGTGGCTATGTGAAGGCGCTTCGGGAGGCCGGAACCCAGGAGAAGGCGATCCCGTACCACCTGGGGTGGGGCAGGTGGTTCTGCGCCGAAAGCCCGGGCCAGCAGCGGCGGGACCTGGGGCGACCCGAGATCGAGGGGTTCCGCCTTCTGCTCGTCGGTCAATCCGATTTCCTCTGGGACCTCCGCGATTGTGTCCCAGATATCCTCGACAAGCTGGATGCGCTCTGGAACGCTCCGGGTCAGTGCGTCTGCTTTCAGCAATCTACGCATGACATCGAAAACCTACCACGAACTCCTTCGGTCTTCAATCTCCGGCTTCTGGCTTCGACCGCTGCCACTGAGGCACGAGTCTACGATTCGCCTCCCGTGGGCTTGTTCGATGCCTCCGGCCCCTTCAGTTCTGCAATGATGTTCTTGACCGTCTGGTCAATCTGTCCCAGGTCGGAAACGTCCGTCCCGTACGCGGGGGCGTACAGCCAAGGCAGCAAAGCTTTCCGGCGGACGATGCCATTCTGGGACACCTGAACGTCGTAACCGTGCCGCCTCCAGTCCTCGCAAACGACGACATTGAATCCCTCGTACTTCATGTCATCCAACAGGCGGATGCGCTGGGCGCGACGGACACCAAGCACTGTGGTCATAAGCGTCACTGCCAGGGCCGCAGCAGCCACTGACAATGCCACGAGGGGAGAGCGACGGGCGGCGGCGATACCGATAAGCAACGAGACGCATGTCGCATAAACTAGGAACCATGCAGACACGACAATCCACGTTCGCTCCCCGAAACGTCGGAGTCGCCATCCGCGTCGGCACTTGATCGCCCAACTGGCGGCATAACCAAGCCTGTACGAAAAGAACAATAGAGCGCAAATGTATACTGCCTCGCGCATCAAATTTCTCTCTGTATCTAACCGGCGAACCCCTCCGACCCTCGGCAGCGCGTTACGGGAGCGCTCCGGATAGCCTCTGAACAGTCCCTCCGGCCTCGCCAAGATCGTACCATACCCCCAACTTACACGACATCACACGCACCCTCTCCGCCGCTATATTCTAGATTCCAGGTCTGACCTTGCACCAGCCCGGCCTCCACTTGTGATCCCGCGTCCGCG
>JAQULY010000517.1 GCA_028718445.1 Kiritimatiellia bacterium | reverse complement strand
CGGCCGTCCCGGCCGGTCCGGACTGCTCCTTGTCGGCGTCATCGAGCGGTCGGTCCGCCGACGTGCCCACCACGCGGTTGCAGCAGTGGTGCCAGGTGTCCCGATATTCCGGTTTCAAGCGGGGGTGTCGCATGGTTCCAGTCCTTTCAGTGTGGGGGCAATCACGCCCCCCACTACACGAAGGAGCCAGGCGGCAGAATTTCCGCCCCCTCGGCCAAGTATTTCTGTAATATTTCTCTGTCCCCAGTTTCCTCCCCAGTTTGCTCAGTACGAAAGCGCGCCGGCACGAGGCGGCATCCGCCATATCGAAGTGCGAAGGACATGACAATGAGAGTTGCTGAAACGCGGACGGAGCACACGCACACCGGGAGCGCATTTTTCGTTTCAACCGAGGGCCGAGACACGTGGTCAGGCACCTTGGCCCAGCCTAACCGCCGAGGCACGGATGGACCCTATGCAACCATCCCGGCGGCCCTGAAAGCGGCGCGTCGGTTGCGAAAGACGAAGGGGTTCAAGAAAACCATCCGCATTGTCTTGCGCGGCGGCATTCATTTCCTGAAGACACCAATCCGGATGGGTCCCGAGGATTCCGGCCCCCCGCATGCAGGCACCTTGACGCGGTCGGCCAGTGACCCCGCCTGCCCCTTGACGTTGACTGCCTATCCGGGCGAAACGCCCGTCATCAGCGGCGGCCGCCGGATTGAGGGCTGGCGCGAGCACATCGTGAACGGGAAGAGAGCCTGGGTGGCCTCCATCGCCGACGTACGCCGCGACGCGTGGAAGTTCCGGCAGTTGTGGGTTAACGGCAAACGGCGCTACCGTCCGCACTTGCCGCGTCAAGGTCACTTCCGGATGGCCGGAATGCCAAAGAAAGTGGCGCGGGGCGATCTGGCCTGCGAATGCGGCAAAGACCGTTTCCTCTATACGCCTGGCGATCTCTCGCCCCACTGGCGCAACCTGAGCGATGTCGAGATCCTGTTCAACAATTTCTGGATTGACCAGCGCGCTCACATCCGGCGTATCGATGACCGATCGCGCCTGGTGATCCTCGATCGTCCCACGCAGACGCGGTTGATTGACGACTCATGGAGACCTCCCGTCACACCCGATTCCTGTATGGGATTCTACCGCGTCGAAAACGTCTTCGAGGCTCTGGAACAACCCGGCGAGTGGTATCTGGACCGAATCGAAGGGATGCTTTACTACCTGCCGCTTCCGGGCGAAGACATCCGAACGGCGGAGATCGTCGCCCCGCGGCTCGAACAGGTTTTGCGGATCGAAGGTACGGCGCAGCAACAGACCCCCATCCCCAAGGTCCCGTTTCCTCTGTGGGACAATCCGTTTGGCGATGGCCGCCATAGCCGGGAGCACACCCCCGTACAGGAAATCCGATTTGAAGGCCTCACCTTCTCCCATACCGAGTGGGATCTTCCGCAGGGCCATGCCGCGGCGGGCATACAATCGGCCTGCGACGTCACCGGGGCGGTCACACTCCGCCGTGCCCACACGATAGACTTTGATCGCTGTTCGTTCGTTCACTTGGGCGGGTACGGCTTGGAGTGTGCCGCCGCCACGCGGGCCATCGGCGTCACTGGCTGTGAGATCCGCGACACCGGCGCGGGCGGAATCAAGGTCTGGCACGGATGCAGCCGCACGACAGTCAGCGATTGCAGCATTCACGATGGTGGCCACGTGCATGAGAGCGGCGCGGGCATCCTCATCGGCCGCGCCTCCGGCAATCGGGTTCTACACAACGAGGTGTGCGATTTCGGTTACTCCGGGATCTCGGTGGGTTGGGACTGGACTGACGGCGAAAGCGGCGCTTATGGTAATGTGATCGAACACAATCACGTGCACAACATCGGACGGGGCGAACTGTCGGATCTCGGCGGTGTCTACACGCTGGGCGTGGCGCCGGGCACCCGCATTCGCCACAACCTGATTCACGATATTCGGGGCCGCACGCAATACGCCTGGGGCATCTATCTGGATGCCTGCAGCAGTTTCATCCTGGTCGAGAACAACCTTGTGTTTCGCGCCGACGATGGCGTGCTCATGATGAACCAGAATCGTGGCCATGTGATCCGGAACAACATCTTCGCCTTGGGCGGCAAGTACCAGGCGTGCCGCAACTTCCTGACAGCGTTCTGCACCTGCACGTTCGAACGCAACATCGTGTATTCCACCTCCCGTGCGCTGTGGATCGGCGAATGGAAGGAGAATCGGGCCGACCTCAACCACAATCTCTACTTCGTGGCCCATGGAAAGCGAGCCAGCTTCGGCGGATGCGCGGGGCAGCCCGGGATGTCGTTCCGTCAGTGGCAAAAGCGGGGGTTGGATGTGGGCAGCCTCGTCGCCGACCCGAAATTCCGCGATCCTGCGCGAGGCGATTTCCGACTTGGGAAGAACTCCCCTGCCATTGCGCTGGGCTTTGTCCCATTCGGGCTTGAATTTGCCGAAGCTGGCAAGAGCCGGGCGGAGATGGTGAGGGGGAAGGCTTGCTCCGGGAGGGTCGCCTCAGGTGTGGTGACGACAGACGGGACGGTTGGCGTGCGCGAGGCGGGTAGAAGGAGCGAGTGATGGCCGTGTCGCGAAAAATTAGCCATCTCTCGGCTGTGTCCTCCCATTATCTGTCCATTTCGGTTGACGATTACGGGCGACGATTACGGTGAACGAGGAAACACGTACAGAGGAGGACGTGAGTCGTGCCTAAAGGCTATATTCTATGTCCGACGCGGAGACCCGCGCAGAGTGAGTCCAGCATTGTGCGGTACCACCTGAAACGCGCGGGGAATGGGGCATCAAACTGAAATCAGGACGTGATACAGGACTTGGTGTAGAGCGTCGTCGTTGGAGATGATCAGATGGATCGTAGGCAAGAGCATGGGGTAATCGGGCTTCGGAGTATTCGAACGGTCGGGATGGATCCAGTGTTGGCGCGTGACGTTGTGCGCGAGGACGAGGACCTGCGTTATCCTCTGTTGGCCTCCAGCTTGGAGCCGCCGCGGGTGAGCGTGAGCGTGACACGTGAGTCGGTTGGCACACTGGAGAACGGATTGGGCGCGAACTGGTCGCCTCCCGGACAGGGGGAGGAGGCGTTTCCCGAGGACAGCGACGAAGGCGGCTGGGCCACGCTGTTGGCGGCCATGTCCGAGGCGGGACTTCGGTGGGTGCGGTTTTGGCTCGAACCGGACGGCGTGGTGACGAACGGGCAGGTGGACCGGAATCATCGTTTCCTCAAGCGGCTCGATCGTCTGCAGGCGTGGGCTGAACGCGAGCATGCCCGCATCATGCTGGAACTGAGTTTCACGCCGGAGGCGTACCGGGTCAGTCCGGTGTACGACGCGCCGGAGGACAACGAGCGGTATGTGACGGAGTATGTCGTGCCGCTCATGAAGCACATCATGCTCGAGCGGCGCTGCTCCCGAGTGACGCAATTGTGCTTGTGCAACGAGCCTTTCAACGCCGACGTGTCGCCCCCCATATTTGCCGTGCCGCCGCCGAAAGATCCGCTCCTCCACTATGTGGAGTTGTACGAGCATCTGCGCGTCGGCCTCGATCGAGCGGGCGTGGATCAGGTTGGATTGATCGGTCCCAATTCGGCGAACATGTTCGAGCGGCATATCGAGATGTTCGAGGACAAGGGGCTGGGGCCGCGGGTGGCAAAGGCGTTCGGCGAGTTGGACGTTCATGGCTGGCGCATGCGGTTCGACTACTATCCTCCATCCAGGCGCTGGCCCGGGTTCGGCATCACGGAGGGCATCGAGCGCTACCTGAAGCCGACGCTGGCGGCGGCGCGGCGCCTTGGCAAACGGCTGAGTCTGACCGAGGCGGGGGCCATGTACTTCAATGAACGGCGCGATACATCGCGCAACACGCAGCAGGACTCTTTCCTGACCGTGGCGGAGACACTCGTGCGCTCGCTCAACGAGGGCGTGGCGGGGGCCATGGTGTGGTCGTTCAACAACTCGGGCCGGATTGACGGGCAGTGGGGCTGGGTTGGGACCCGCGCGCGTGGGTTCGCGCGTGTGCCGCATTTGTTCAACGGCTATACGTGCCTGATGAAGGCTCAGCGCGTTG
>JAQULY010000516.1 GCA_028718445.1 Kiritimatiellia bacterium | reverse complement strand
TACCAGAGGCGTCATCGGCCGGCTTGACGGCCAGCGGCTCGCCGGGCGTCTTGGGGAACTTGTCGCCACAGACATAATCCACGGGCAGGTGAATCCGCACGCCCTTGGCCTTGGCCTTGGCCATGATATCCTTGACCATCTTGGCGCCTTCGGGGTCGAACAGGCTGGCGCCGATGGCCATGTTGTCGAGCACCTTCTTGAAGGTGAAGGCCATGCCGCCGCCGATGACGATTTCATTGGCCTTGTCGAGCAGGTTCTCGATCAGCGGTATCTTGTCGGCGATCTTGGCGCCGCCGAGGATCGCCAGCAGCGGGCGCTTCGGGTTGTCAAGCACGGCCGCGAAGGCGTTGAGCTCGGCCTCCATCAAAAAGCCCGCCGCCTTGACCGGCAGTTTCACGCCGACCATGGATGAGTGGGCGCGATGGGCGGTGCCGAAGGCATCGTTGACGTACACGTCGCCCAGCCGGCTGAGGCTGGCGCGGAAGGCTTCGACCGCCTTGGGGTCGGCCTTGACGGAAGTGCCGTCCTTATGCTTGATCTTGCCCTCTTCCTCGATGTGGAACCGCAGGTTTTCGAGCAGAATGACGGCGCCGTCCCTGGCCGTGCCGGCGGCACAGGACGCCTCGACCGCGGGACCGACGCAGTCGGCGAGAAAACGCACGGGTTTGCCCAGCAGTTTGGCGAGCGCTTCGGCCACGGGCTTCAACGAGAACTTGGGAATGACCTTGCCGTCAGGCCGCCCCAGATGGCTCATGAGCACCACCGAGGCCGCGCCCTGCTCGAGCACGTAGCGGATGCTGGGCAACGCCGCCTCGATGCGCTTGGTGTTGGTGATCGCGCCGGTCGTTTCGTCCTGCGGCACATTGAAGTCCACGCGCATCAGTACGCGCTGACCCTTGAAACTCACATCTCGCAGCGTCTTCTTGTTCATGGCATTCCCTTGTTGTCGCCTGAAACTGAAAAGCGTGGGGACGCGACCGTGCGGGCGCATCCTCCACGCTGTCAATACCCGAGCGCCCGTCAGATCAGCGTACGCCGTCTTTCTTGGCCATATAGCGGACCAGGTCCACCACGCGGTTGGAATAGCCCCACTCGTTGTCGTACCAGGAGACCACCTTGAAGAAGCGCTTCTCGCCCTTCAGGTTGTTCTGGCGCGTGGCCAGCGAATCGTAGATCGAGGAGCGGGTGTCGTGGATGAAGTCCGTCGAAACCAGCTCTTCGTCGGTGAAGCCCAGAATGCCCTTGAGGTAGCTGTCGGCGGCCTTCTTCAGCAGTCCGTCAATCTCCTCGATGGATGTGTCGCGCGTGGCGCGGAAGGTCAGGTCCACGACCGAGACATCGGGTGACGGCACGCGGAAGGACATGCCGGTCAACTTGCCTTTGGTGGCGGGCAGCACCTCGCCCACAGCCTTGGCGGCGCCGGTGGTGGAGGGGATGATGTTGATGGCCGCCGCGCGGCCGCCGCGCCAGTCCTTCTTGGAGGGGCCGTCCACGGTCTTCTGCGTGGCGGTGTAGCTGTGGATCGTGGTCATCAGACCGGTCTCCACGCCGATGCCTTCCTTCAGGATCACGTGCACCAGCGGCGCGAGGCAGTTGGTGGTGCAGGAGGCGTTGGAGACGATGTTGTGCTTGGCGCTGTCGTATTCCTGCTCGTTGACGCCCATGACGATGGTCTTGACCTCGCCCTTGGCGGGAGCCGAAATGATTACCTTCTTGGCGCCCGCGGCCAGATGGCCCTTGGCCTTCTCGCTGTCGGTGAACAGGCCGGTGGACTCGATGACGTACTCCACGCCTAGCGCCTTCCAGGGCAGTTGCGAGGGATCCTTGGTGGCCATGACGCACTTGATCGGATGGCCGTTGACAATCAGCGTGTCGTTCTCGGCGACAGCCGGATCGCTCTTGCCGGTCTCGACGCAGTGCTTGAAGTGGCCGTGGATCGAGTCGTACTTCATCTGATAGGCGAAGTATTTCGCGTCGGTGGAAATATCCACGACGGCGACGACGTCAACCTGGCCATTGCCCTTGCCAAGAAGCCCCTGATCGCAAAGCGCCTGAAAAACCATGCGGCCGATGCGGCCGAACCCATTAATGCCAACCTTGACTGCCATTGTTCGTTCCTTAGTTTCTGATGCCGTGGGCCGCCCGACCTCAGCTTCGCCCGGTCATGGCCGCAGCCGGATGATTGGACCCATGCGTGAATTGAGAAAGGAGCATACCGGAAACGCCCCTTGGACGTCAACGTTCCGGAATGTGACCAGTGAGATGGGTGCACGGGCGCGAATGGGGTGCATGTGAGTGTGCGAGAACTGGACATGAGACCGGCTGCGCCGGACAGCTTGTCGGGATTATTGATCAAGAGTGTCGGCGCTGCCCGTCAGCGTCCCGGCGGCGGTTCCTGAACCAGACGAAGTACCCGTGTCCCGCCGCCGGGGGCAAGCGCGGCGCGGATCGGGGTTACCGGAAAACGGCGCGTCAGCATGGGTCGGATGCAAGCAAGCGGGGGCGGCGCCAACCTCGCGGTTGCGCCGCCCCCGGTGACGCCGCAGCCGGCCCATGATCACGCGCCGGCTTTCCGGCCCGATCCGCGCCGCTTCCGTGCTTCATGCCCATGTCCTCATGACACGCCCGACTAATTGCTCCTGCTTACATGCACCCCACTCGCACCCCTATCTCACTAAGCCATCGCCGCGGAATCCACATTCCGGTTGCCACATCCGTCCGCAAACCGCAGAATTCATCCCATGCGCTATGCTTGGCCAATTCCGCGCTGACCGGTATGTCTCCCTGCAAACCCAACGCGTCCAGACTTCCCGGAGCGCCGGCGCCGATCGCGCCCGCGCCCTGGCGTCGCATTGTTCAAGGCTATCGCGGGGCGTTCGGGCTGACCCCCGTGCTGCTCGCGGCCGACGGCGCGAGTCTCGATCAGGCGTCCGATCCGTTGGCCGGCATCGAGCCGGTGACGCGCGCGCGCGGCCATGCCATCGCCGAGAGCTTGCGCTGGGGCGAATCGTATGTCTTCCTGATGGCCGACGGCGTGCTGAGCTGGGCGGTGGCGTTGGTTGACGGCGAGGAACTCCGGGGCGGCATCTGCGGCGGCGAAGTCACCAATCCCGACGCTCCGCTCGATGTGCAGGCGGCCGTGCTGCACCTCTCCGGCTGGGGGCGCACGCCCGACGAGCTGCGACGTCATCTCCAACGCCTGCCGGCTTGGCCGCAGTCGCAGGTGCAGGCCGCGGCCGACGCCCTGTATAGCCTGGTCTACGGTGTGTTGGGCTGGCGGCCTACGATGCTGCGCCGCAACCGTGCGGATGCGATCCAGCAGCGTGAGATCGCCGAGGCCATTCACCAGGGCAAACGCGACGCCAACCGCGTCTGGCCCTTTGCCGAGGAGCGCCGTTTGTTGTTGCTGATACGTGCCGGCGACCATAACGCCGCGCGCAAGCACCTGAACAACCTGCTGGCGGGCATGTTTCTCGACACGCCACGACTGCCGCTGCTGCAGGCGCGCGCGCTGGAACTGCTGGGATACCTGGTGCGCGTGGCCATCGAAGACAGCCCCAGCCTGGTACCCTTGATCGAGTCGCACCACGGCTGGATGGCGCGCGTCATCGGCGCCACCAGTTTTGACGAGATGTGCCGGACCGTGCGCGATGCGCTGGACGATTTCATGGTCCAGGTGGCGCAGCAGGGCGTCGCGCGCACGAACCTGCACGTGCGGCGCGCGCTGGCGCTGGTAACGCAGCATCCCGAGCGTGCCGTGTCGCTGGAGGAAGCGGCGCGCGCGGCGGGGGTCAGCCGCTACCGTCTGGCCCATCTGGTCAAGTCCGTCACGGGCCAGACCTTCCTGCAGCATGTGCAGCGCGTGCGCATAGCCGAGGCCTGCCGGCGTCTGGAGACAACCACGCAGTCGGGCGCCGGCATCGCGGCGGGGCTGGGCTTCTCCGACCAGAGCCACTTCATTCGCGTCTTCAAGCAAGTGGTTGGCGTTACCCCGGCGCGTTACCGCGGCAACCGCTTGCCTGCCGGAATGGCGCCAAGCGGTCCGGAAACGTCGGCGGTAGATATCCCCCCGATCGGAAGG
>JAQULY010000515.1 GCA_028718445.1 Kiritimatiellia bacterium | reverse complement strand
GGACCGTGGGCGCATCGACGCCTGGGTGGGGCCATGGAATGGCATCCTGAGTACCCAACGCGCCGCCGGACTACGGACCGAGGATTTGCGGCGCGGGGTGCTGTTAAAACGCACGGGTGTCTATCTGGTTGGTTCGCCCGATCTCGATCCTGCCGTCGGCGGCGCTTGGAAGAAAGCGTTTGGCGACATGATCCGGGATGGCAGTTATGGCAGGGTCTTGCAATAGTACGGGTTTGTGTCGCCGCCGCCGTCGACCGAGCCATAGCGATAGCATGTCCCGGTTCTATCTTCTGTGTGCGATCGCCGCCGCCGTGTCGGACTTGCGCGACAGCGTGTCGAGCGTGGCGCGCAGCCAGTGCTCGAGGTCGTCGAGCAGCGGGCGCGAGCGGGCTTGCCGGGCATCTTTTCGTTCGTCGGGCGGCTTGCCCCGGATCTCCGCCTCGATCACCGGAATCGGGGTGGCGTCGGCATGCAACTTCGATGCGGCCAGCACATGGCGTCGAACGGCGTCGACCAACGGACGCAGCAAGGCGCTGGCGGCGCCGACCCAGCTCGGCAGCAGCGCGCGATCCAGCTCGACGTCTTCGCGGGGGGAGATGACGGACTGGCGCTACAACGGCAGGTGGTCGGCGAACTCCGCCACCAGGATGCGCCAGCAGACCTACGTCTCCGACGACAACCCGTGCTTGGAGGCACAGTTCAAAACCATGAAATACCAGCCGGGCTTCCCGGCACGCTTTGGATCGCTCGCCGACGCGCGCGCGCACTGCGTCCAGTTCTTTGTTTGGTACAACCAGCAACACCGCCATTCCGGTATCGGGATGATGGCGCCCGAGAGCGTTCACACCGGCCGCCCGTCGAAGTTCGCAAGCACACAGCGCGCCATCGGCTCGACGACGCCGATCCAGGCGCTCAAGGAATGACAACGGCGCAAGCCGGAACTATTCGTTAAACGCGTCTATGATCAAACGGGACTGGACAGCTAACTGCAAATATTGGAAGGTCACGAGTATCGTTTCGTTGGCGCCTAGACAATCGGGCGACGATCTCTCAAATGTACCGCATCAACCCATGCGAGACGCGAAAAATGTCTCGATAGCAGTGTCACGCATGGGTGTACCCGTACGGTACAATATCCCGGAGGCAACTTCCGCTGTCGGCCAAGAGGCCGCTCATGCACCGGTCAGAGTGTGACCGGGCGTTGCGGCAGCAAACTGTATGGTATCCAAGATCTCGAAATGGAGAAGACTTATGTCCGGCAAATTGAATACAGACAACCGAGCCAATCAACTCAACCCTAACAACGACGCGTACCATAGTTCTCGTGGATCTTCGCGATACGGGGATGACGACGATCAAGACTACAGACCACATGTCGCTGTGGCCTGCGTTGCCCAGCCCCTCACGGTATCACGCTCCGCGACAAACGGTTTTGGAGCGGTCTCGATGTCTGGTAGGGCGATCTATGTCACTGCGAATTTCCATGCTACGGCCCGACTGTTTGGAGGTGATATCGATTGCCAGCACCAGATTGAACAATACCAAGAAGACTTCACCCAACTTGTTCGCCAGCACCTAGAGTGCCTCCTAGAAAAGGAGGAATTAGCTCTGTTTTCCGTCTTCGATTCCTCGACTGGCCTGCTTCCTTGGCACGTGCCTCTGCTGCAAAATAACATTGAGGCAACACGAGTTGCACTGAACCTCGATAGATGTGAGTTTGTCGCGCCCCGCTTGAGGCCATTGGTTCAAAAAACAGCGGAGAGCAAAATAATGTCCGAAGTACTTTTTAGCTGTCATGGAGCTCGGCCTAACCCCAGTTCACATAAAGAGAAGAAATTGGACCCTGAACCGTTTATTGACGCTTTGCGGAAGGAAATCAGTTCGGACGCCGTGTGTATCGGTGAATTTCAAGTCCCTGGTGCCGGTCGCATTTCGCTCGCTGAACAAAAAGCAATTCGCTTCCAGTTGGCCGAGCTTCGGCGCTCACCTTGAGGCACTGTTCAGTAGTGGACACGTCCGTTTCAAGCAGCCACGACATCCTCACCGCGCAGACGATGGCCGGCCACGGTGGCCAAGGACTCCCGCCTGCAGATGTCGATGATCGTCAGCAGTCGCATCTTGGTTCCGTCAGCGATGGCGAGCGACAATTGTCTTGGCCTTCCCGATCCTGCAGGGCGCCCAAACCTACCGCGAGTATTGCTGTCCGAGCTGCGGCACCATGCACGACCACGAGTCGCCGACGCCGTGGTATCTGGTGATGCATGAATTCGAGCCGGACATCGAAGCGTTCTACCACGAGTGGGTGCATTTGCCGCTGGCGGACAACGCCAAGCAATCGCCAGCGGGGCAGGGCGGCGCCAGTGGCAGGGCAGGGCGGGGCGGCTATGCTACAGGCGTGATTCAGCGCATGCCTTTGGTGGGCAGCCGGCGGCTAGCGCTTGTCAGCGGATGTGCTCGCGCTGCAGGGTATAGCGGTCGACGCGGTCTTCCTGCACGGCGACCCCGATGCCGGCACCGCCGGGCATGTCAATGAAGCCGTCGTCGGCCAGGACGACCGGCGGATCGACGATGTCTTCGCTGAAGTAGCGCGCGGTTTCCGAGGTGTCACCGGGCAAGGTGAAGCCCGGCGCGGCCTGCAATTGGAGATTGAAGGCGCGGCCGATGCCGGTCTCGTCCATGCCGCCCGACCAGACGTCGATGCCGGCCCGCTGGCACAAGGCGGCGATGCGCAGCGATTCAATCATGCCGCCGACCCTGCCCTGCTTGATGTTGACCACGCGACAGGCGTGCAGGGCCAGGGCCGAGCGGGCATCGTCCAGATCGTGGATCGATTCGTCCAGACACAGCGGCGTGCGCAACTCGCGTTGTAGCGCGGCATGCTGGACGATGTCGCTGTAGGACAGCGGCTGTTCGATCATGGTCAGCTGGAAAGCGTCGAGCTCACGCAGGAGCGGCGCGTGTTCGAGCCGGTAGTCGCCGTTGGCGTCGGCCATCAGCGCCAACTGCGGATAGGCCGCGCGCACGGCGCCTATCCACTCGACATCCTTGCCTTGCATGATCTTGAGCTTGACCCGGTGATACGGCCGGCTCATCGCCTCCGCCACCGCATCGAGCAGCGCCGGGATGGAATCCTGGATGCCCAGGCTGATGCCCGACTGGATGCGGCGTGTCGGCAGCCCCAGCAGCTCGTGCAGGGACCTGCCTTGTTGCCGCGCTATCAGGTCCAGCAGGGCGTTTTCGACCATGGCCTTGGCCATGCCATGTCCCCGCACCGGGCTCCAGCGCTGCAGCAGCGCGCCGATGGTCTGTCCTGGCGTAAGCATCGGCAACAGGAAGTCCTTGAACACATGGCGCACGGTGTGGGTGGTTTCGCTGGCATAGAATGGGTCGGGGTCGGCCACGCACTCAGCCCAGCCAACCACGCCTTCCGATTCGAGGCGCAGCAAGAGCGCCTCCTTGACCGCCCAGGAATGCACACTGGTGGCGAAAGGTTTCACAAACGGCAGGCTAACCGTGATCAGATCGATCTTCTGCAGCACGGGGACGCGCGCCTGTGCGGCCGGGGAAGCGGGAACAGGGCAGTGGAAGTATTGATGGTCCATGGAATTGGATATGAGCGAAGGAACGAACAGTTGCGCCGATCCGCCCGCGCATAAAGAGCCCCCACCGAGGTGGGGCTCTGCGCGGTGTCGACGATCGGATTAGTTGAATTTATACTGCATATTGACAAACATCGAGCGTCCGCGCGGGTCGCCGTAGGTGGGATCCCATGTGACTTCGAAGTAACGCGACTGGTTGGTGAACGGTGGCGGCGTATCGAACATATTGATGACGCCGGCGCGCAGCTTCAGGCTCTTCGAGAACGAATAGCTTCCCGTCAAATCCCACAGCGAATAGGCTTTGACGTCGCGGTCGTTCCAGCCGGCATCGGCCAGGCCGGGGATGTTCTGGTCGCGATAGCCCGACAGGAAGGTGTTGCCCAGGCTCATATTGAGCGGACCCCGGGTCCAGTCGATGTTGAGCTTGTGGCGCCAGCGCTGCACCGCCTTGTCGTCGCGGAACACGCCCAGGCCGTTGGTCAGCGGCG
>JAQULY010000514.1 GCA_028718445.1 Kiritimatiellia bacterium | reverse complement strand
ATTCCCGCCCGTGAGCGTCAGACCGTGAATCCGCGCGTCGCCCATCGCCCCGGAGAGGGCGATGACGCTCTGCGGCGAGCCGGACGCGTCGACGATTGTTGTCTCGTTGCCGGCGCCCAGCAACTGCAGCCCGATCTTGTCCATCGTGAGGGGGAAGGTCTCGCCTCCAGCCGTGTTGTACGTGCCTGCCGCGATGTGGATGTGGGTCAGCGCGCGCGCCACGGACAGGGCATGCGTGATCGTTCGGAACGCGGTCGGCTCCGTGGTCCCGGCCCACGTGTCGTTGCCGGCCGGCGAGACGAACAGATCGGCCCAGGTCCAGTCGATCCCGCTCGCGGGATGATACCCGAGGTCCACCTTGCCGGTGTCTTTGACCCCGTCGGCGCGCGTTGTCAAGCCGCTCAGCCCCAGGTCCGTGGCGGTCGTGCTGCCAACGTCCAGGCAGGGGCTGCTCGCCGAGAGATAGAGCCCGCGTTCAAAGAGCGGGTCAACCGAGATGCACCCGTTGACCCCGTTGCTGAGGCCGCTCCGGATGTCGCAACTCTGCAGGCCCACGTCGCCGATGACGTCATTGCCGGCTTCGTTCCAGATGATGGAATCGCAGACGGTCACCGTGCCGCCGTCCCGGCGGATGACGTCACCGATGAAGGGCGAGTAGAGCGTGCAGTTGAGGATGTTCGCGCTGCCGGTCGTCACGTAGACCTGCTGGCCGCAGTTCGCGGTGGTGGCCAGCGCGTAGTTCTCCGACACCAGGCAGTTACGGAGAGTCGCCGTGCCGGCTACGTGGACCCCGTCCCCGTAGACAGTCGCACAGGAATCCGAGCGGTTCCGGACCACGATCGAGTTGGTCAGTCCCAGGGTGCCGCCCCCGACGCAGATGCCCGCGCCCCGGCTGACGGAAGTGCCGCTGAGGCACACGTTGTTCGAGATCGCGCAATCGTTGATACTGGCGTTTCCGGTACTGTAGACACCGGCGCCATCGTTGTTTTCCCTGCCCTTCATGGCTGTGTTATCGGCTATCGTGCAGCGGCTGGCAACGAGACTGCCGGCTGAGTAGATGCCGCCACCGTAAACGTGCGACCAGTATGTGCTGTACCCGTATGCGCTCACCCGATTGAAGGCAATCGTAGAGTCCACCAGCGTCCAGGCCCCGTCCATGATGGCGATCCCGCCGCCCCTGAAGTAATTGTACTCGTAATTCTGGCCCGGTCCCACCTGATTGCCTTGCACGACGCAGTTCGTCATTAGAACCGTGCTGTGCGTGGAGAGCACTCCCCCGCCGGCGTAGCTCTTCGAATACGCCATGACCGCGCAGGTATTGTTCGTGATCTGGCAGGAAGCGATCGTCAGGCCCGCGTTAGTGATGTAAAGTCCGCCACCGAAGTAGTCCTGCTTTCCGCCAGTGATCGTGAGCCACTCCATACAACAGTTGTTGGCGCCGTTGATGTACATGATGCGGGTCTTGTACGCCAGACTCGGGTCGGCCCGGACCACGGTCGGCCAGCGGGTGAGGTCGTTGTTGCCGGGCTCGCCGACCCCCTCGTAGCCCCCCTGCAGTGTCACCCCCGAATTCGTCCATACCAGTTGGTTTGTGATAGTGAAGGTCCGGCCGGCGAGATAGATCGTGTCACCGTTATTGGTGGACGCATCCAGGGCCGTCTGGATATTAGTGAAAGCCGTGGCCCAGCTCTTGCCGTCCGCACCCGAGCCGGTGGTGGCCACATAGTAGTCCGCCGCCTGGGTCGAGCCCCAGAGAACGAACACAAAACTCAGCATTACGCCTAATCTTCGCTTCATGTGTTTTCTTCTCCTGCTGATTCGTTCGCAGCCTTGCCTGCTTTACCAACACGGCGCATTGCAGCCGGCTGATCTCGATTCGACACGTCTGAAACCGGCTCTTTCTTCGAGGTATACCAAGCTTGGCATGTTCCGCTTCGTTTTCATATCACAAAACGGGCGGTATCGTGCCACATCGCCCGGCGCGGGCGGGACGGGGACCGACCATTTTTATTCCTGGCCCGGAGTCTCTTTCGGCAACAACAGTTCATCGGGACTCTAAGCCACGTTCGACACCAGCCGAGCGCCTTACGCAAACGGTGAAGGTTCCTAGGCGTGCGCGTCCCGATTTAGCGCAGGATAAGTAGCGTTCCTTTTTCCGTGGTTTTGGACGCCTGCTCCGTATTCCCGTAGGCGCCCAGGTTGAGGCGGTCGCCATTCGGTTGGGGCTCGTTCGCGTAGGGACTGCTCTTGTCGCCCGCGTCGATGCAAGGGCTGGTGCGACCATCTGTGACCCAGCCTCCCGGCGTCCAGCGTCCGGTGCTGGACTTCAAGTGGTAATCACCTGCGGCGGGATTAGCGAACAACGGATCGAGACTGATGCACCCGTTCGTGCCGATGTTGTCGCCGTCTTCGATGTCGCAGTACCCGACGGTCGTCAGCACGCCGAGTTCGTTGGTCGCGAACCCAACCAGGTCGTCGCCATTGCCCCACACGATCGAGTTGCTGACGCTGGCGTAGCCGCTCACCCTCGCGATCCCCTGTGTCGGGTTGTTGGCCACCGTGCAATTTGCCAGACGAACGGTGCCTGCAGCGTAAATGCCGTCCCCGGCGTTGTCGGCCACGCATTTCCCCGACGTTGTACCCCCGTGCGCGTTGTTGGTGATGATCAGACAATTCACGGTCGATAGAGTCCCGGCCGCGCAGATGCCGCCACCACGATTCATCTTGTCTGTCCCGCCGCGAACGATGTTGCCGCCCACAACGCACCCCTCTAGCGTCATAGTCCCGCTCTCCTGGTAGATTCCGCCGCCGGCAGCCCATTCGGGGTAGTCACTATACCCATATCCTTTAACAAGGTTCTCCGAAACGACCGAGTTCCGTATGATCCAACTGCCGCCTTTGACTTCAATGCCGCCGCCATAGAGGTAGTTGTATTCGAAAACGTTTTGGCCGAGGACTTGATTGGCGCGGACCGAGCAATTCGTCATGAGCACCGTGCTTTCCTCGGAATAGATGCCGCCTCCCTTCATGTTAGTTTGGTAGTTGATCGCAGCGCACACATTGCTCGATATGCAGCATGAAGATAAAGTCAGAGCGGAATTGGCAACGAAAATACCTGCGCCCGCCTTGGTCTGCCATTGGGCATTCACTGCGCTTTGTATATAACCGCCTGTGATCTTCAGGCCGTACATCGTGCTGTTGGTGATACCGCTGATGTACATGATGCGGGTCTTATACGCCGGGTCGGCCCGGATTACGGTCTGCCAGCGGGTGGGGTCATTGCTGCCCGGCTCGCCGATGCCCTCGTAGCCCCCCTGCAGTGTCACCCCCGAATTCGTCCAGACTAGTTGGTTTGTGATCGTGAAGGTCTGGCCGGCGAGGTAGATCGTATCGAAGTTATTCGTGGACGCATCCAGGGCCGTCTGGATATTCGTGAAAGCCGTGGCCCAGCTCTTGCCGTCCGCGCCCGAGCCGTTTGTGGCCACGTACAAGGAACTGGCGGTTCTGAAGCTTTCGGTGGCCGCCCATCCATCGCCATAGGAGTTCGCGGCATAGTATCGGTAGTAGTAGGACTTGTTTTCGGCAAGTCCCGTCAATTGGAAGGTTGGAGACGAGCCTTGGCTCCAAACGCCCTGGCCCCAGGTATTGGTGAACTGCCACAACCCGCTCGTGGGCTCGCCCCCGTCCGTGTCTCCCCAATAGACCGACACCGTGACCGGCGCCTGGCCGATGTCGGCAAGGTATCCGTTCAGCCACGCGGACGACGGGGTCACGCTGGTGGCGGGACGGTTCTCGATGACGATGATCGGCGTCAGTAGATGTCTCACAATCACAATGCCGGAGCCGCCGGAGCCGCCGCCGCCCCATCCAGCCCCGCCTCCACCTCCGCCCGTATTGGGTACGCCGTTTTCACCCGTCCCACCCCCGTCACCGCCACCGCCGGCGCCACCTGTTCCTGACGTACCCCCGGCCCCGCCTCCACCACCGGCATAGATCACCGTTGATCCGCTGATTGAACAGGCAAGGCCATCGCCCCCATTCCCTGAAACCGAAGTTTCGCCAGGGGCTCCAATTCCGCCGGGCATGCCCGCCCCCCC
>JAQULY010000513.1 GCA_028718445.1 Kiritimatiellia bacterium | reverse complement strand
AACACCGCAGCGACGCGGAGATTATCGCCGAGGTGAACGCCGCGATTGCCCAGGGCGTCCATCGCGGCAATCCCAAGGCCAACGTGATCGCGTGGGATTGGGGCTGGAACAAACATAAGGAGACGCCGGAGATGATCGCTATGTTGCCGAAATCCGTGTGGTTGATGTCCGTCAGCGAATGGAGTCTGCCGTTGGAGCGCGGCGGAGTCGAGACGAAGGTGGGCGAGTATTCCATCTCGGCGGTCGGCCCCGGTCCCAGGGCCTTGAATCAGTGGAAATCGGCCAAGGCGGCGGGGCTGAAGACCATGGCGAAGATGCAACTGAACGTCACCTGGGAGATGTCCACCGTGCCGTATCTGCCGGTCATGGACCTGGTGGCCGAACATTGCCATAACTTAGCCTCGGTCGGCGTGGACGGCATGATGCTCAGTTGGAGCCTCGGCGGCTATCCCTCGCCCAATCTGGAGATCGCCGCGCGGTTAAGCTCCCCTCGTCCGCTCGCGGGAGAGGGGCCGGGGGTGAGGGCGTCCGTCGGGGTTCCCAGCGTCGACGAAGTATTGGCCGCCGTGGCCGTCGAGCGTTATGGCCCCGAGGGCGCCCCGCTGGCGCGCAAGGCCTGGACCGCCTTCAGCCGCGCGTTTCAAGAGTATCCCTATGACTGCGGCGTAATTTACAACTGCCCGGTGCAGATCGGGCCGGCCAATCCGTTGTATGAGAAGAAGACGGGCTATCGGGCCACGATGACTGGCATTCCCTACGACGATCTGGCCGGTTGGCGCGGTCCCTATCCGCCCGAGGCGTTCGCCGCGCAGTTCGAGAAGACTGCATCGGGCTTTTTCGAGGGGCTTCCGCTGTTGCAGGCGGCCGTGGAAAAGGCCCCCGCTCAGCGGCGCGACGAAGCCCTGGCCGAGCTGCGCTTCGCGCGAACGGCGGCCATTCACTTCCAATCGGTGGCCAACCAAGCGCGGTTCGTCGCCGCGCGCGACACATTGGCCGATCCGGCCGCCAAACTTTCCGACCCTGAGCGACGTGCGTTGCGCGAGGCGATGAACCAGTGCGTCCGCTGGGAATTGGACTTGGCCCGGCAGGAGTTCGCCCTATCGCGGCAAGACTCGCGGATCGGGTTCGAGGCCGCCAACCACTACTTCTTCCTGCCGCAAGACTTGGCGGAAAAAGTGGTCAATTGCCGATGGCTGATGGATCGGCTCGACCCGTAATCGTTGTCCTTCGTAGGTCAGGCTGTGCCTGACAAAAGAAAGCATGTCAGGCACAGCCTGACATGCCCCGTGGGAACGGCCGTTACATTTTGCGTCGCCAGACGGGCCAGACGGCCGACAACGCCACGCGGTCTTCGAGATTCGGACGGAAGACAGTCAGGATCAGCAGCGGCAGATACCAGGCCATGAACAGCCCGCCGTCGGTGGCCAGCCAAAATTGCGCGGCCAGCATGACGGCGGCCGAGCAACTCAACAGCGTGCCGAGGTTCTTTTGGGCAGGCCAGAGGGCCATGCTGCAACAAAGCGCCACGAACGTGGCCAACACCGGATAGCGATACTCGGAAGCGTGGAATTGCCAAAACCCGGAAAGCGACGCCTCGAACGGATTGCGCCAACCGAACATCCGTTCGATCTGCGCCAAAAACGCCTCGGCGTTGGGTACGAGAAACGTCAGCACCGCGACCAGCGCCGCCAGCGCCGCCACGACTCCCAAAACGAATCGAAACTCGCCGCGGCGCCAATAGAACCCGCACCACAAAGGCAGCAGGAACAGCGGATAGTAGATCATTCCGGCGGCAAGCCCCAACAGGGCGCCCGCGATGACCGGCCGCCGATAGGCCGCCACGGCCCAAACCAACAAGGCCGCCGGCACAACGTGGTCCACCTGGCTGGTCAACTGGCTCGTGTAAAACGTCAGCAGATAGAGCGTGGCGGCGGCCATTCCGGTTTGGAGGTTGTTGAAATGCCGAAATCCGATCCACACCATGCCGGTCACCACGGCCAGATGGGCCGCAATGGCCGCCGCCCGGCTCGAAGCCGCCCGGACAAACGCCTGCCGATAGGCCTCCGGCTGAGATCCGTCGGCCGGCTGAATGGCCTGGTTCGAGTAGCCCGAAAATGTATGGAACCACTGGTAGCCCGGACTGGGCGCCCCGGGCGATTCCTGCTGGGCCAAAAGCCATTCCAACCGCTCGGGCGGATTGGTGATCACGTTGGCCATCAAAAACACCAACAAAGCGGCCCCCGTGAACGTCAGCCCGCTGGCCGACAAGTTTGGCTCCAACAGCGGACGCCGCACCATCATCGGGTCCAGCAACAGGCGGACCACGAACCCCCCCCCGACGACGAACAGCCAGACGTAGCCGCCCTGGACCAGCTCGGGCGCCGGCCTGACCAGCCCGTAATAAATCATCAACAAAGCCGGCGAAAAGGCGATCAAGCCGCACAGGTCCAGGTTCCGCACGCTCCAGAACCGGTGGAACTTGAAATAGATGCCGATGACCATCAGCGCGGAGATATACGCCCAGGTGATCGGATTCAGCCGGTATCCGTAGAGAATCTCCTGCATGGGACTCCAAGATACACGACCGGGGGGAATTTGCAACCCCCCGACGCGCTCCCCTGGCCTAATGGGCGGTCCGCTTGATTTCCGCCATGAATCGGGGAGAATCGAAAAAGGCGCCCAGGCCCGCAAAGCCCGCAAATGGGGACATGTGGCTGTCCAAGAATAACTTGGGAGTTAATCGTAGGTCAGGCTGTGCCTGACTTGTCTGATGTCAGGCACAGCCTATATCCTAGAGAAGATGGACCACAAACCATCTAATTTTTTCAGTTTTAACATACGGCTGAGGGGACTCCTCACCGCAGCCGGTATTGTCGCCTCCGCAGGAACGCTGCTTGGGTTTGCCGGACGCTTCTCATGGTTTCTCGACCTATTCTCCCACTTTCGGGTTCAGTACTTGCTTGGACTTATTGTTCTCACGATTGTCCTCTTCATCGGGCATCACCGCAAAACGGCGTATGCTTTCCTAATTTTCGCCGGTATCAACCTCGTAACCATACTACCGTTGTATTTTTCCGGGGCCAACATGCCGGAAGAGGCATCGCCCGCATTGCGAGCAA
Organism: Kiritimatiellia bacterium; assembly: GCA_028718445.1. Classification (GTDB taxonomy): domain Bacteria; phylum Verrucomicrobiota; class Kiritimatiellia; order RFP12; family JAAYLN01; genus JAQULY01. The sequence goes on along the minus strand of JAQULY010000513.1, from coordinate 981 downwards.
TGCTTATCAATGTCAATACGCGTTTTGGAGATCCTAATCGCGTGAGAGCTGCGGTGTTGGCCGCCGATCCAGACATCCTCGTGCTGGAAGAGATCAGTTCTCTCTGGATGAAGAATTTGGAATGGCTCACCCATTCGCATCCGCACTCGCTTGCTAAACCGAGGGGAGACAATTTTGGGATCGGACTCTACAGCAAGCTGCCGATTGTTGAAGCGAAAGTGGTGTCTATCGGAGATGCCGAGGTGCCGTCCATCCTCGCGACCATAAGCACCCCTCACGCTAATCTACGCGTGATCGCCACTCATCCTCTTCCTCCCGGCGGGAGAGACTATTCGCGGTGGAGAAACGAACAATTGGAGCGGCTCCCTGACTATGTTCGGTCGCATCTTCCAGTGCTTCTGCTTGGTGATCTCAATGTGACTCCGTGGAATTACCACTTCCGCCGGCTTCTCGCCCGCTCTGGGCTTCGCGACAGCGCGAAGGGGTACGGAGTTCAACCAACCTGGCCAAGCAATATCCCTCTACTGCGCATCCCAATCGACCATTGCCTGCACTCGGAGGATGTCATTATTGTCGATCGAAAAGTTGGAGGGAATGTTTCTTCGGACCACTATCCATTGATCGTAGATTTCGTGATCAGAACGGCTAAGGAAGGGCTAGATGCCGAAAAAGATGCCGGAAAAGGGGGCAGATCCGGAAATGGGCACACGGATTCACATCACTGATTTCCAGTTGCGCAAATGAATAAAAGGAAGCAGCCCATAAAGACTCCCGACCCCATTTTTCTCGCGGCCGATGTGGGCAACGCGCGGATCAAGCTGGGGCTATTCGATGCCGTGGTCGCGTCGGCGTTGCCCGAGCCGCTGCGGACGTTGCCCCTGGTGGGCGACAGGCCGACGCTGGACGAAATCCTGTCCTGGCTGGCCGACGCGGCCGACAACACGCTATGGTGGCGCATCGCCAGCGTCAACCGACCGGCCG
>JAQULY010000512.1 GCA_028718445.1 Kiritimatiellia bacterium | reverse complement strand
TTGATGGGGTGATTCTAGGCCAACGAACGCTCGAGTGCAAGTTCCTGAAGCGTTCCTGCCAGCGTTCGGGTACGAGTCAATTTGGTGACGTGCGGAGGGGAAAGCGGGCGGGGTTCACATGTCGAAGGTTCCCTCCGTGTACGAACCGCAGATTTCCCGCTGCGCGGGCGCTTAACTCGACGAATAATGATTTAGGAATCATGAAGGAAAGAGCCTCTAGTGCGGAAACGGAATTGCCTTCGACATTCTGCGGTTCGATATTCGGCGGGTTATGCGCCCGCGCAGCGGGAAATCTGCGGTTCGATTGGCTCGCGGCGGGACAGGGGGACACTTGTCTTTCCTTCCGGCCCTCCGCCAAGTGGGGCGGGACGCGGGCCGCGCCGTAACCGTCAGGCGAAGGCGGGTCTCGGACCACCCGCCGTTGCTGCGATCGCGCACTCTCAGGATTTGGGTGGCCGGATTAACGGCGCTTCCGAAAATCGCGGCTCTTTCTTTGGCCCCGCCCTCATGACAATCCCCGCCGCCCCAGTCCTTCGCCTCCAAATCGTGCATGCCGCGCCAGCAGCCCTTCAGGTGCGCCAGCCTCGCATCCATCGCATTTCTCCGCATCGTTTACCCGTCACCATGCTATACGGCCGAAATCTTCGGGAACATGGTACAGCCCCTTCGGGTTGCTGAACCAGCCATAGCGCTGTTCGGTCTCGCCTCCCTTGGGCGGCCGGTTCCGCACCATGTTGACGCCCCAGCGAGCCGCAGGCGAAGGCGCGCCTCCCAGCACAGCAAAGGGGATTCGCGCCTCGACGATCCACTGTCCCTCCTGTTTGCGCACGGCAGCTTCGATTTCCCGCGCGTTGAATGCGGCATCCTTCCGGTTCGGCGAGAGCCAGCGGTGCATCATCGTCTGCCCGGCGACATCGATGCCAATTTGGAAATACGATTCGCAATCGTTCAGCGTGTCCAGAAAGATCTCAATGTTGTCATTCTTCCAGACGGCGGGAGAGGGGGTTTGTGTCGTCGTCTCCGCTGTCAATGCCTGCATGTTTGTCTCAGCGCACAGAACGCCGAAATAGAGATGCTCGGCATCGCGCCAGACCGACAGGCGTGTGGCGCAGGCGGGACGCGGTCCTTTGTCGGCAATATTGGTCATCTCTCCTTTGAACGCCCGGCTCCATGCGCCTTCCGTCAGGCTGCCGTCCAACACGACGGTGTCGTCCAGCCGCGGACAGGTCAGCGCCGGCCCCATGGCGGCCTTTTGGAGCGCGAGCATCCGGTCATAGGAAATGCGCGCCGCCTCGGTCCAGGAAGCTCTGATCTTCTCTTCCAGACGCTGGACGCGCATCAACGGCAGATCGTCGCGCGTGTCGGCCAAATGCTTGGCGGCGATGGCGCGCGCGCTTTCCATCAGGGTCACCGCCTTGAACAGTTTCTCGGCCGTGAAGACCTTCGTCCACATATGGCGGGCTCTGAAGGTTATATTCCAGTCGAAATGAAGAATGTTCTCATATTTCGCCTGTCCCTTGTCGTCGCGCGGAGGATCGGTGCGCACGGCCTCCACCCACAACGACTCCAGATAGGCATACGTTTCGCGGACCGCCGGGGCGGCGGGCCCGTACAGCTCTTTCATGAATCGCTCGATCAGCGCCTCCACGTCTTGATCCGGATTCCACATGAGTTGCGTGGCAAGATAGACTTCCAGATCGTCGTATCCCGGACAGTAGCTATGACTGAAAAAGAAACCGCCCACTTTCCCTTTGTAGCGCTGGATTTCCCTGGCGACGGCATGCGGCAGGGCCAGTGGCAAGAATGGAATTTGCCGGAAGATGTCGGTGTAGAGCCAAACCGAAGGAACTCGAACCTTCTCCAGCCACTCCGCCATCAATTCGTCATGCGCTCGTCTTTCCGTCGGATTATCCATGGTGGCCGGATAGACAAACGCCAAACACATGAGCACATTCTTCGGATAGTCCAGCTTCCGGGACGGCTTCACGCGCGGCCCATAGGCAAGGCCGATGACGCGTTTATCGGGATATTCCGATGCCGCGACCTTGGCGACCTCCCGAAGGTGATAGGCAAAAAGATCCGACTGCGACGCATGATAGTCCTTGGCGGGATCGACAACCCAGGGACCGCACAGCTCGCATTGACAAGGCTGCATGGCCCAGTCATTGCCGCCAATCGGATACGTGTTCTTGTCCATGGTCACCCAGACCCAGGGCGCGCGATCGGTCTCACCCTTGAAATACAGCCGCATCTCTTCGACCTGCTGACGGATGGTTGCCGGGTTGGCCCAACAGAAATCGCGACCGCATCCGTAGAAATTATTCCCCGTCCATCCCCAGTCATTCAGCCGTTTGCCGTCAATCATCTGGAAATACTCAGGATGCTCCTTGCCAAACAGATTGCCCCAGAACGGCATCGTATGGCTTGCCCAGACGGGCGCCGCGCACCCCAATCGCATGCGAAACCGCATCCGGCGATTGATTTCCCGCTCCTGGGGCAGACTGTAGGGATGTTCCTTATACCAACGGTAGGAAAAGGCAGGCGCCTCCACGCGATCAATAGCGGGAACAGCCACATCCTTCCGCGTGGGGACCACCTCCCCCAGGGGATCGTTGAGAAGATACCAGCCGACGCCAACGAAGTCCTGCAGAAACGTATAGACGCCGAACAGGGTGCCGACGCGGGTGCCGGCCTCTCGCACGATTTCCGTCGTCCATAGGCGATTCCGCTCCTGGAATACCTCGTAGGTCCATGCGGGATGATCGTTCCCCGCGATCACCAGATACTGGTTCGTGCTCTTTAAAACAAACCCTTCCGGATCGAGCTTCTGGAGATCGATGCCCAGCGCATCGGTGTACTTGCTGCGCCCCACCAGAATGGCGGGAGTCGGAATGTTCGTTTGCGAATCGCTCAAAATGGGCAATGTCACCCCTTTGACGCGCAATTCCCAAGTCGTTCCGCCCGTCACTTTGGACAGGTAATGTTGGAGTTCCTCCGCCGCCAACCGGGCGGCGCCCGAGGGCTTGTCCGCGATCACGATCGCCTTGAAATCCTGACCCGTCGATTGCATGTAGATCCGTTGGGCGCCGTCGCATCGGATGGCCATAACGAGCCAACATCCGAACAAACACGCCCCCCGAAGCGCGGCTTTTTGGCCGCGTGAAAAAAGATGCGACTTCATATTCCCTTTTCCCTTCCTATTCCGTTTTCCTTATTGTCCCTATATTAAAATATCGTGATAACCGTACCCCTTAGCTTCACGCATTCGTAAGCGCCGATGTCAACCGTGCCATACCGCACGCGGGGCTTGCCATCCAGGAAATTTGCCCTGCGCTCAACGTTTAAATATCATCCGCCCGAAACTTCCCGGGACATGATATTTCCCCTCCGCGTTGCCGAACCAGCCATAGTGTTGTTCGGGTTCGCCGCCCTTGGGCGGACGGTTCCGCACCATGTTGACGCCCCAGCGGGACTCAGGCAAAGGCGCGCCTCCCAGCACAGCAAAGGGGATTCGCGCCTCGACGATCCACTGTCCCTCCTGTTTGCGCACGGCGGCTTCGATCTCCCGGGCGCCAAATGAGCTGTCCATCTGGCTCGGCGCGAGCCAGTGATAGACCACCGTTTGGCCGGCGACATCGATGCCAATCTGAAAATACGCTTCACAGCGGTTGGCGGTGTCCAGGAAGATCTCAATACTGTCATTCTTCCAGATGGCGGGAGAGGGAGTCTGAGTAGTCGTCTCCGCTGTCAATGCCTGCATGTTTGTCTCAGCGCACAGAACGCCGAAATAGAGATACTCGGCATCGCGCCAGACCGACAGGCGTGTGGCGCAGGCGGGAGGCGGTCCTTTGTCGGCAATATTGGTCATCTCTCCTCTGAGCGCCTGGCTCCATGCGCCTTCCGTCAGGCTGCCGTCCAACACGACGGTGTCGTCCAGCCGCGGACAGGTCAGCGCCGGCCCCAGGGCGGCCTTTTGGAGCGCGAGCATCCGGTCATAGGAAATGCGCGCTGCCTCGGTCCAGGACGATCTGACCTTGTCTTCCAGACGCTGGACACGAAGCAGCGGCAGGTCATCGCGCGTGTCGGCCAAATGCTTGGCGG
>JAQULY010000511.1 GCA_028718445.1 Kiritimatiellia bacterium | reverse complement strand
GCCCGGGACCCTCCACCATGACCTGCACGCCGCGCGCGCGGGTGCGGCGTACCAACTCACCCAGCACATCGAGTTCGCCGAACTGGGCCGCGTCGCTGGCGTCGGCCAGACAGCCGGGGCGCAACCCGTCGCCCAGCGATACGGTGACATCATGGGTGGCGAGAATGTCGAGCACCCGGTCCCAGCGTTCGTAGAGCGGATTCTCGCGGCCGTTGACTTTCATCCATTCAGCCATGATGGCGCCGCCCCGGCTGACGATGCCCATGACGCGCCGCATGGCGACGTCAACGTGAGCCCGCAGCAGCCCGGCGTGGAGGGTCATGAAGTCCACGCCCTGGGCCGCCTGCTCCTCGATCACCTGCATCAGGAGATCGGCATCCAACACCGGCACATCGGCGTCGTGGCCGCCGGCGCGCGCCAGCGCTTCGTATACCGGCACGGTGCCCAGCGGGACGGGCGAGGCGTCCAGCATGCCCTGGCGGATGGCGGCCAATTCCGGACCGACGCTTAAATCCATGACAAAATCGGCGCCGGCGTCGAGAGCGACGCGGAGTTTACGCAGCTCCTCGCCCCGCTGCGACTGCGTCGGCGAGCGCCCCAGGTTGGCGTTTACCTTGGTGCGGAAGAGCCGGCCAACGCCCACGGGGCGCACGCCCCGGTGGTTCGGATTCAGAGGTATAACCGCATGGCCGCGCGCCACGGCTGCGCGCACGGCCTCCGCCGGCACGCCTTCGTCACGCGCCACCTGCTCCATGGCCGGAGTAATCCGGCCGGCCAATGCTTCCTGTGCTTGCGTCATACGGAAGCATAGTGCCTTGTTTTGCTGGCGGCGTCACGCCATAAGTATGGCCCCAGGAATGGGTCAGTGAGAGGTGCGATGGGGCGCGAGTGGGGTGCATGTGAGCAGGAGTGATTTGCTGATCGTGCTATGAAGGGCGTGGCGGCGTAGCACGGAAGCGGCGCGGATCGGGCCGGAAAGCCGGCGCGTGATCACGGGCCGGCTGCGGCGTCACCGGGGCGGCGCAACCGCGAGGTTGGCGCCGCCCCCGCTTGCTTGCATCCGACCCATGCTGACGCGCCGTTTTCCGGTAACCCCGATCCGCGCCGCGCTTGCCCCCGGCGGCGGGACACGGGTTCTTCGTCCGGTTCAGGAGCCGCCGCCGGGACGCTGATGGGCAGCGCCGACGCCCTGGTCTCTGGCCAGGAGTGCTTTCTCACGGAGTCAGGCTCGGTTACATGTCTCTCACGCTCACATGCACCCCACTCGCGCCCCCATCTAACTGACCCAGACCCATTACGGCCCAGGAATGCGTCGCGGCTCCGTGGATGGCGCGCGGTGGTCAGAGCATTTCCGAGAGCTTCTCGCGCAATGAGGCGGCCGTGGCGCTGGCGGCGGCGGCGCGTTCGGCGTCGTTTCCGGTGTCGTCGCCAAAGAAGGAGTTGGCGGCGGCCTCGTAGGCCGCCGCGGCCCGACGCAGCGAGTTGCGGCTCTTGTCCGCGGCGTGATCGGCCATGTCGCGGGCGCTCTGCGCGCGGGCGGAGTCCTTGATCCTGGCGTATTCCGTGGCGGCGGCGCGCCAGTTCCTGGCGGCCTGATCGTAGTTGCCGAAGGCCGCGGCCTCCATGGCGCCGGCGCCCTGCTGTATTTCGGCGGCGCGCACGAAGTGTTGCGACCGTGAAGCCTCGACCGGCAGCTTCTGTGTCTGCATATCCTGCGCCTTGCGCAGCATGCCCTGACTGACCAGTTGTTGGGTGGTGGCGGCAATCTCGCGATTGACGGCGGCGCGTTTCAACTCGGAGGCCTTGCCGGAGTCGCCGACAGGCTCATCCTCAGCCGCCAGCGAGCAGGTCGCGAAGGCGACCGCCAGCGCGACCGCCAGCCTTATCGGTCCTAAAAGCCCTGCAGGGAGGACAAAACCAAGAGATCTCATTCCAAGCCGCCTTTCCGCCGCCGGAACGCGATCCGTCCGACGGCTGCCTCAACCATGATCCGGTCGCGCGCCGGACACCCACTCAGAATCGCCGGCGCGCACGTCACAGCAGCGGCAGCCGATACGCACGAAGCATGCCAAGATCGCGGATTGTCGGGCGGCAGTGTGCAGGCAGAGGTTTTCGGGCGCTATGCGACGACTCTGGCATGAGAAGGCGACGTTCCGGACCGCGCCGATGCGTACCGGAGTCCACAGTCCAGCGGTTACTTCCTGGCCAGGAACAAGGGCTTCATGTGGCGTTCCAGCAGGTTGGCGGTGACGTGCTTGCCGATGATCGCCGCGTGCGCCTCGATGGCGGCCGTGTATTGCGCGCCCATCTCGGCCGCGATCCTGAAGCTGACGTGCAGGAACTGCCGGAAATTGGCGTTGAACGACGGATCTGACGGCACATGCTGCAGCGCGCGCACGAATTGCTCGGCGCCCCATGCATCCACTTCATCCGGCGTGGGCAGCCGCGCCGCGTCAATCGACACCACCGTGGCATAAGGCGCGCAGAGTTCATCGAACCGCGGCCGCGCCCGCCGGTAAATGGCCTTGGCCAGTTTCAGTCCTTCGCCGCCGGTTGCGGCGAGTCCGACAACCTCCTCCAGCCAGGTGGTGCCGGCGGTCTTCAGGTGCACGCCGGCCTGGTGTCGCGTTAGCGACGCGGCGACGTGCGGGTAAAGCGAGAACTTGTCGCTGCCGGAATGCACGCTGAGCTTGAGGGTCGCCGGCAGACCGAAACGCTTGACCGCATGCCCGAGTACGCATATGTCCTCGTCGAACTCGCGCGCGAAACAGAGCGGGTCGCCAATGTAGTCCACGCCCTTGTGGAACTCGCCCGTGAACTTGGGCGCCACGGTGTGCGCGGGCACCTCTTCATCCGCCAGTCCCGCCAGGATCACCAGCAGTTCGAGCGGTGTCTGCGGTGCGGCGGTCTCGTCCATCGAAACCTCGGTGATGAAGCGGCCGGCGCCTTTGCGCTCGGTGATGTGGCGATACAGCGCTCCCGCGGCCTGGATGGCGGCGAGGTAGTTGCGGGCGGTCTGGCGCAACGCCTCGACGCTCAGTGCAAGTGGCCGCTCGATGCCCTCGATGTCCAGCTTGCCGGCGAGATTGGCGTGCTGCCGGACAAAAGACTCGACGGCCGCGTCGGGCGCCGGCCGGCCGATGAAATCGGCGACGTCCAGCGTGAAGAAGTCGCAGGCTTCGATGAAGGCGTCTACGTTCTTGAGGTTGATGTGGTCGGCATCCACGTGGTAGGCGCCACGCCAACCCTCGGCAGCCACGGCGGTGTCGGCGGCCAGGCGGGTGTCATGCGGCGCCGAACCGACGATGCTGTGTTCGCGGTTGGATTTGTTCCAGACCGGCGTGACCATGACGCCGGAGGCTTGCATGGCCTTGAAGGCGCGCAACTGCGCCGCGCCCTCGCGGCCGAAGCGGTCGCCCACGCCCATCGAGAATCTGGTGAGTGCAGTCATGCGGTGCATTTCCTCGTGCCGACCGGCCGGCTGATCTTTGACGTCAGGGGTGGCCGTGTCCGCAAACGCATGGAAGCAGAAATGTCCTGTCAATGCAAGCAGGGCTGTGTCAATGGGGTGATGGGTCACCACACTCGCATGCACACTACTCGCGCCCCATCTCAGTGATCCATTACTCAATGGGGATGCGAGTGCCGGAGAATGTGGGGACGCTCAAGGCCATGGGAAAGCATGAGTGCCTCGTCGTTGAGGATCTCCCCGGGTGCGCCGTCAGCGACGATCTTGCCGCCGTCCAGTAAGAGCACGCGCGTGCACACCTCCACCACCATCTCCAGATCATGCGTGGCGATAATACGGGTGTGTTCGAAGGAACGCAGCAGCTCGATCAGGCGCCGCCGGCCGCGCGGGTCCAGATTGGCGGAAGGTTCGTCCATGACCAGGATGTCCGGCGACATGGCCAGCACCGTGGCGATTGCCACGGCTCGCTTTTCGCCGGCGGAGAGATGGTAGGGTGCGCGTTCGCGCACTCCGGTCATGCCGACCCGTTCCAGTGCCGCCGCCACGCGCTGCTCCACCTGATCGCGCGGCAGCCCGGCGTTCAGCGGCCCGAAGGCGACGTCCTCGGCCACCGTCGGCATGAACAACTGGTCATC
>JAQULY010000510.1 GCA_028718445.1 Kiritimatiellia bacterium | reverse complement strand
GTCAGACAGGCGACGCCGCGGGCGCGTTGGATTTCGCGGATGACCTGCTGGTGCTGAACAAGGGCGCACAGGCGGTCAAGGACGTGGTCGTGGCCACGTTGAACGCGCGCCGCGCGGGCACGGCCTCGACGCTCTCGAAGGGCGAAGTCGCCGGCAGCAACAAGAAGCCGTGGAAGCAGAAGGGCACGGGACGCGCGCGCGCCGGCCTGCGCCAGTCGCCCGTGTGGCGCGGCGGCGGCGTAGCCTTTGGCCCCAAGCCCCGCGACTTCTCCGTCAAGGTCAACCGCAAGGTTGCGCAGTTGGCGTTCCGCCACGCGCTCAGCGGCAAAATCGCCGCCGGTGAACTCTGCGTCATCGAGGCCTTCGACATCGAGGGCGCCAAGACGCGCCACCTGGCCGCGCTGCTCAAGCGCATGGGTTTGACCGGCCGCACTTTGCTGGTGCCCGCGCAGGAGGACGCCGCGCTGCGGCGCGCCGCGCGCAACCTGCAGCAAGTTGGTGTTGTCACGGCGGACAAATTGGATGTATACTCATTGCTTGCCCATCGCGCGGTGGTAGTCACGCGCGCCGGGTTCGAGACGCTGGCGTCGCGCATGCGCCGGAAGCCGGAGGTGGCGGCATGAAGCACGCCGGGATCATCAAGAACGTTCAGGTGACCGAGAAGGGCACGCGGCTGGCGGCCGGCAACCAGTTCATACTGGAAGTCGCGCGCGCGGCCAACAAGCTGGAGATACGGCGCGCGGTCGAGACCGCCTTCGGCGTGCACGTGCTGGCGGTCAACACACAGAACTACGAAGGCGGAACACGCGTTTTGCGAAACCGCCGCGTCGTGCGTCGGCCGGATTGGAAGCGCGCGATTGTGACGCTGAAGGCCGGCGAGCGCATCGAGACGGTCTGACGCCGCCAGAGGTAATAAGACATGGGTCTGAAGACATACAAACCGAGAGCCGAGGGGTTGCGTTTCCGCATCTCGCCGACCTTCGACGAGCTGACGAAGTCCGCGCCCGAGCGCGGTCTGACCGTGGCCAAGCGGGGTAGCGCCGGGCGTAACAATGTCGGCCGCATCACCACGCGGCATCGCGGCGGCGGCGTGCGCCGGCGGCTGCGCATCGTGGACTTCAAGCGCAACAAGATCGGCATTCCGGCGCGCGTGGCGGCCATCGAGTACGATCCCAACCGCTCCGCCAACCTGGCGTTGCTGAACTACGTGGACGGCGAGAAGCGCTACATCCTGGCGCCGGTCGGTCTGACCGTCGGCGCGCTGGTCATGTCGGGGCCGGACGCCGAGCCGAACGTCGGCAACGCCCTGCCGCTCGGGCGCATTCCGCTGGGACTGACCGTGCACAACATCGAGCTGGTGCCCGGTGGCGGCGGCCGGCTGGTGCGTTCGGCCGGCAATGGCGCGCAACTGATGGCGCGCGAAGGCGAGTACGCCAACCTGCGCATGCCATCCGGCGAGATCCGGCGCCTGCGCGTCAGCTGCATGGCGACGGTGGGCGCGGTCGGCAACGCCGACTGGAGCGGCATCAAGCTGGGCAAGGCCGGTCGCAAGCGCTGGATGGGCATCCGCCCGACCGTGCGCGGCGTGGCCATGAACCCCGTGGATCACCCGATGGGCGGCGGCGAAGGCCGCACCTCCGGCGGCGGTCACCCGCGTTCGCCGTGGGGTCAACTGGCCAAGGGCGGCAAGACCCGCCAGCGGCGCAAGTCCAGCAGCAAGTACATTGTCAAGCGGAGAAAGTAAGCGATGGCACGGTCGATCAAAAAAGGGCCTTACGTCGAGGCCAAGCTCCTCGCGAAGGTCGAGAAGATGAAGCAGAGCGGCCGCGTTCAGCCGATCAAGACCTGGTCGCGCCGCTCGATGATCATGCCGGAATTCGTCGGCCTGACCCTGGCCATTCACAACGGCAAGCAGCATGTGCCGATATTCATCAACGAGAACATGGTGGGTCACCGCCTGGGCGAGTTCGCGCCGACGCGCACCTTCCGCCAGCATGGCACCACCACCAACAAGGCCGTTGCGCGCTGATGCGGAGTGTGATCTGTCATGGAGATTTCTGCGATAACCCGTAACGTGCGTCTCTCGGCCCAGAAGGGCCGTCCGCTGGCGCGCGAGGTGCAGGGGCTGCCGGTCGCGGCGGCGCTGAAGATTGCCGAATTCAGTCCGCTCAAGGCGGCGGTGCACTTGAGCAAGACGCTCAAGTCGGCCATGGCCAACGCGCGGCAGAACGCCGGCATGGACGTGGACGCGCTCAAGGTCAAGCAGGCGGTGTTCGACGAGGCGGCGCGCCTGCGCCGGCACTGGCCGCGCGCGCGCGGCAGCGCCAGCCCGATCAGCCGGCGCCTGTGTCATGTAAAGGTGGTCCTGACCGACGGCCTCTGAGCCGCGGTAATTTCGCGATAGTAGGAAGGGGCGGAACTTGGGACAAAAAGTAAATCCGATTGGTTTCCGGATCGCGCTGGATCGCCAGTGGCGGTCGCGCTGGTTCAGCGACAAAAAACATTTTGGCGAACTGCTGGCCGAAGACAGCATGATCCGCGAGGTCGTCAGGAAGCGCCTGGCGAACGCGGCCGTGGCGCGCATCGTGATCGAGCGCTACGCCAACCGCGTGCGCGTCAATATCTACACGGCGCGCCCCGGCATCGTCATCGGCCGCAAGGGCGCGGACGTGGATCAGGTGCGCCTGGAGCTTTCCAAGGCCACCGGCAAGGAGATCTACCTCGAGATTCACGAGGTGCGCGATCCCGATGCCAACGCCCAGCTCGTGGCCGAGAGTATCGCGCAGCAGATCGAGCGGCGCGTGGCGCTGCGACGCGCCATTAAGCGCGCCGAGAAGATCGCCATGGATATGGGGGTTGACGGCATCAAGGTGCGCTGCTGCGGCCGCATCAACAACGCCGAGCTGTCGCGCGTGGAGTGGAGCAAGGAGGGCAAGGTCCCGTTGCACACGATGCGCGCCAACATCGAGTACGGTTTCGCCGAGGCCCACACCACCGCCGGTCTGATCGGGGTCAAGGTGTGGATCTGCAAGAAAGAAGATTTCCAGCCGACGCGCACGGGCGCGCCCAGGAGGAAGAACCATGCCCCTAATGCCTAAGCGGGTCAAGTTCCGCAAGCAATCCAAGGGCAGCCGCAAGGGCTTCGCCACCTCCGGCAGCGAGCTGGCCTACGGCGAATTCGGCCTGAAGGCCATCGATCGCGGCTGGCTCAAGAGCACGCAGATCGAGGCCTGCCGCGTCTGCATGAACCGCTTCATGAAGCGCAAGGGCAAGCTCTGGATCCGCGTCTTCCCCGACAAGCCGGTCACCAAGAAGCCGATCGAGGTGCGCATGGGCAGTGGCAAGGGCAATCCCGAGTTCTGGGTGTCCGTGGTGGTGCCCGGCAAGATTCTGTTCGAGATTGGCGGCGTGCCCGAGGCCGTCGCCCGCGAATGCCTCCGGCTGGCCGATACCAAGCTGGGCATCCGCACGCAGTTGGTGACGCGCGGCCGCTAGCCGCGCGGAGGCGGCTCGGCCGCCGGGAGCACGAGGTTGATGAAGGCAAGGGATTTAAGGGAACTGGGCGCGGACGAGCTGGCGCAGAAACTTCGCGAGACATCGCGAGAACTGGCCGGGCTGCGCATAAAGAACCGTAGCGGCAGCGGCGCCGAGAAGCCGGTGCGGATGCGCGCGCTGCGACGCGACGTGGCCCGCATGCTGACGGTGGCGCGGGAGCGGGAGAGCAAATGATGACCGGGCAAACAGCAGAACGCGGCGTCCGCAAGACGCGTCGCGGTGTGGTGGTCAGCCGCAGCGGCGACAAGAGCGTGATCGTGCGCATCGAGCGGCGGTTGCCGCATCCCATTTACGGCAAGGTCGTGCGCGAGTTCAAGAGGTTCCACGTGCATGACGAGCGCAACGAGGCCAAGGTCGGCGACCGCGTCGAGATCGTCGAGTGCCGTCCGCTGAGCCGCACCAAGCGTTGGCGCCTGGTCGCCGTCGTGGCGGCCGCCGAAGGAGCGCAGCAGGCATGATCCAGGAACAAACCAATCTGGTCGTCGCCGACAACACCGGCGCCAAGGTCGCGCGTTGTTTTCGCATCATCGGGCAGCGCAAGGAATTCGCCCACATCGGCGACGTCATCAAGGTGGCGATCAGGGAAGGCACGCCGACCGGCGCCGTC
>JAQULY010000509.1 GCA_028718445.1 Kiritimatiellia bacterium | reverse complement strand
CGGGGCGTGTGCAGCCGGCCGTGCTGGCCTGGCTTGATCTCCAGCATCACGCCGAAAAATTCCACCACCTCGGTGACGGTGGCGTCGTAGGCCTCGCCCACCAGCACAGCAGAGGCGATGATCTCCTCGATGCGCTCCTCCGCTTCACCCGCTAGGGCCGGACTGTCGGCGCGGATGGTGACCGTGCCGTCCTTGTCGATTTCAATTGATGCGCCGGTGGCCTCGGAGACGTCGCGCACTGTGGCGCCTTGTTTGCCGATCACTTCGCTGACCAACTGCGGCGAGATGTGCATCGTCAGCACGCCCGGGGTATGGGCCGGCAGGCTGCGCGCTTGGTCGCCGAGTGCAGACCGCATGGCGCCCAGGACGTGCTGGCGCGCTTCCTGGGCCTGAGCCAGCGCGGCCTCCAGCACCTTCAATGCGATACCCGGCACCTTGACGTCCATCTGCAATGCGGTGATGCCATGGTCGGTGCCGGCGACCTTCAGGTCCATGTCGCCGATGTGGTCCTCGTCGCCGAGTATGTCGGTCAGCACCGCGAAGCGCTCGCCGTCGACGATCAGGCCCATCGCGATGCCCGCCGCCAGGCCCTTGAGCGGCACGCCGGCGTCGACCATCGCAAGGCAGCCGCCGCACACCGAAGCCATCGACGACGATCCGTTGGACTCGGTCACTTCCGAGACGACGCGGATGACGTAGGGGAACTCGTCCGGGTCCGGCAGCACGGCGACCAGCGCCCGCTTCGCCAGCCGGCCGTGGCCCAGTTCGCGTCGCTTGGAGCCGCCCATGCGGCCGGTCTCGCCGGTAGCAAACGGACGCATATTGTAGTGCATCAGGAAGCGGTCGACCTGGGTGCCGTCGATCGCCTCGATTAGCTGGCCGTCGTGTTCGTTGCCCAGTGTCGCCGTTGCGAGCACCTGGGTCTCGCCGCGGGTGAACAGGGCCGAGCCGTGGGCCCGCGGCAGCACGGCGGTGCGCATCTCGAGTGGGCGCACCTGTTGCGTGGTCCGCCCGTCGAGGCGGCCGTCGCCTGCCAGGATGCGCTCGCGCACGACGCGACGCTCCGCTTCGGCCAGGGCGTCCGCAGCCTGCGTGCGGTCGATGGCGTCGTCGCCGGTCGACAGTTGCTCCAACACCCGCGCCTCCAGCGCGTCCAGGGCCATGCGCCGAGCCGGCCCGGCGCTGAACTGGTAGGCCGCCATCAGGGGCGATGCGGCCAGTTCTTCCACCTTCTGCAGCAGACTCTCGGGGCAGCCGGATGGGGTGTATTCCCACGTTGGAAGCGCCGCCTCGGCGGCCAGGGCATCCATGGCGTCGAAGGCTGGCTGCATCGCTTCCTGCGCCTGGTGCACGGCCATCAGCGCCACCGCATTCGGCAGGTTCGCGACCTGCGCCTCGACCATCACGATGCCGGCTCGGTTGGCAGCGATCAGCATGTCCAGTTCGCTGTGCTGCCGCTCGGCCTTCGTCGGGCTGCACAGAAGCAACTCGTCAGCGTAGCCCATGCGGACGGCCGCCAGTGGGCCGTCGAAGGGCAGTCCGGAAACGCGCAGCGCCGCGGCCGTCGCCAGCAGTGCCGGCACGTCCGGGTGGAAGGCCGGGTTCACCGACATCACGTGGATCACCACGTGGACTTCGTTCTTGAAGCCGCGCGGGAACAGGGGCCGAATCGAGCGGTCGATCAAGCGCGAAATCAGCACCTCGCGTTCGGTGGCCATGCCTTCGCGCCGGTCGCGGCCATGCGGGATGCGGCCGGCGGCGTAGGTCTTCTCGACGTAGTCGACCGTCAGCGGAAAGAAGGACTGGCCGGTCTTAGGATACCAGGCCGCCACCACGGTGGCGAGGACGACTGTGCCCTGCAGGTCAAGCAGGACGGCCCCGGTGGCTTGGCGGGCGATTTCGCTGGTCTCGATGCGAATGTCGTGGGCACCGAGTTGGAATGTGCGTTCAATGCGCATGTGTGGTCCGCTTTCTCTGGGGGAGAGAGATCAAGGCCCGCGCTGAACGGCGCAAGCCAAGCGGCCACTGCGGGGAAACGACTGGGAGGCAGCTTCGAGAAGTCGCGGAGGCCTCGCGTGTCACATCAGGTGCAAGCCTGGGCCGAGCGTTCGCTCGGCGCGGGTATGGGCGTGTTCGTCGCCCGGGCTCGTAATGTGTATACAGTGTTTTACATACGATATGAATTATAGCTAATGCGTAAGCGTCGCGCCAACTCTCACTCCGACGCAGCCTGAGTTCGCCCATGGAAGGCGGTTTGAACACGCCTGAACGAGATTGCATTTCGCAATGTCGCTCCAATGAAGTCAATCAGCGTCTCGCCTTGTTTGAGCCCCGGCGGCCACCCAAAGTGCTCCACTTATGGCCACCCAAACTGCTCCACCCTGGCCGCGGTGATCTGACGCATTGAGCAAGGTGCGTCGGGCGCTGTGAGGGGCCCGACAGGCAGGACGTTACTTTCTGCTCCCTTATCCCGAGGGAGCCCGAGGTTGAACGTCTTGAAGCCACATCTACAAACCACCATCTGGACGGGTGATGACCAGCGGCAATGGCTGGGTGCCGCCCAGTGGCTGCAAATCGGCCTTATGTGGAGCTCCACATAAGGCCGAGCAACGGCCATTGACACTACATCTGCCGAACCGGATCTTCCCAAGCATGCAAAGCCATAGCCGTCCGAAAAGCGATCGGCCTCAGAAATGACACTCCCCCCCCCCGCCCTGCCGGGCGGGGGAAAGCCCATCAGTCCACGCCCGGTGCTGTGTCCAGCACCCCGGCGCGCTGCGCTTGCCGGGCCTGTTCCCGGTGTTGCCGCACACCGGGATCGCTCCACGCCTTTGCGGCCGTTCTTGTGGCGTAGTCCTCAATGTGGCCCATCTTGCGACGGTCCACATTCGGTGAACACGCCCGGATCCCCGTCGCAATGTCCTGCAGCGTGAAGCGCCCCGACTTCGCCATGGCCGTGGCAATCATCCAGTCCACGCGCGAGAGGTCGGCATCGGCACCATACTGGGCCAGCAAGCGTTGCGCCTGTCGCTGATACTCCTTTATGGGGTCCCGTCCAGCCCCCGGCCGGGCCGACTGCAGCGCGTCCCGGCGCTCGCGGCGCTCCTGCTCCTCGGCCTCCTTGTCCAGGCCCTGTGCAATCTGGGCCAGATACGCTGCTGCGGCGCCAGCGATCGTGCCAGGACAGGCCTGCGCCAGGACATAAGGCTGACGATTGTGGCGGGTGTGTTGTGGCTTCCGGTTGGTGAACCCCGCCAACCGCCCGAAGTGCCTGCCGTCCGCACTGTTGAGGTCGCCACCGTAGTGCTGGGCTAACCCCTGCGCCGCACGCGTGCGCACCGCCACGGACAGTGGCGCCTCCGACAGCTTGACCCAGGCCTGGAAGTTGCCCGGACTGGTCTCGAGGAGGGCGGCAGGCGCATACCCCTCCCGCTGCATCCGCTCCAGCGCCTCCGCGTTGAGATCATCGACCAGCACCAACCCATGATCGCCATCGGGACGAACGTAAATGTCGTTCCCCCGGGCGTTCATCCGCTTGAGCCAAGGGACCGACCGCTCCAACTCGGAGCGGCTCCACTTGCGGTGCATCATCAGCCCGGTTCGCGCATCCCGGATGCCCACGACGAACCGCGGTGTGCCCAAGGCGCTTACCTGCCTTTGGAGTGCTTCAAGGCTGCGGTCATGGCGGGTTGCAGGAGATCGGCCACCGCCTGTGCGTTCAGGGTCACCGTATTCAGCACCTTGGGCGGCGCCACCCAGAGCCAGAATCCGCTCAGCAGCACCGCTGTCAACAAGCCCGTTACCAGGGCCAGGGCGTAATGCCTCCACCGCAACCCCTGCGTCGATTGCCTCATCCGGTCCGCGGCCTTGCGCGCCGCGGCTGTGGCCTCCCGGAACGCGCGCACCTCGTCCTGCAACTGACTCGTGAACGCTTCGGCCTGTTCGCGTGTCCTGCGCTCGATCAGCATCAAGGTCTGCAGCGTCTCGTCGCTCAAGGCGGCCATCGCCTGCGCCAGCGGCTCCAGGCTCGTCGCCAGATCCTCCACGCGCTGATGCTTCGCCTGGCGCACCGTCTCGATCTGCTGCGCCAAATGCGCGAGCCGCTTGTCGTTCGCTGCAGCGGCGGACTGCCGCAACGTCTCGGTTTTGTTCATAGCTCACCCCTCGTTG
>JAQULY010000508.1 GCA_028718445.1 Kiritimatiellia bacterium | reverse complement strand
CACTGTTCCAGTCCGGGGTCTCCCGACGCGCGCGTGTGGCCGTTGCTGACGGTGAATCCGCACAACACGGCGCCATCGCAGGCATACACGGCGCGCACGGCGCCGTCGCCGTTGCCCCCGCCCGGCGCGTCGGCACCGGCGATGATCGTGACCCGCGGGCCATTGACACTGCGCAGGGCGATGGCGCGCGTGATGCAGACGCGGTTGTCCAGCGTTGTGCCGGGCAACACGGCGCCGCCCGTGGCGTAGACGCCGTTGGTGACGACCACGACGTCGCCGGCCGGCGCGGCATCGACGGCATCCTGAATGGTGTGGGCCGCCGTGGACCAGTTGGTGTAACCGGAGCCGGGCGAGGGACTGTCGGGCCA
The DNA here is from genome assembly GCA_028718445.1 of Kiritimatiellia bacterium. Lineage (GTDB taxonomy): Bacteria > Verrucomicrobiota > Kiritimatiellia > RFP12 > JAAYLN01 > JAQULY01. The sequence goes on along the minus strand of JAQULY010000508.1, from coordinate 3,814 downwards.
GACGTAGCGCACCGTGGCGGTGGCGTAGCCGGCACAAAGGAGCAGGCTCGACGCGACAGCAGAGCGAAGTAGCGCACGCATGGTGTTCTCCCCTGAAGCATGAGCGGCATACCGGCCGACGGCAGGCACGCTCAGACGCCCACACGCGAAGGCGAACAGAGACTTCCCTCGTTAGAGAAAGAGCCTACACCATACCTTCCGCCGGACGCAAGTGCCGGCCCGCCGCCACGGCGCGACTGTGGCGCAGCCGGCGGTGCTGGTCGGCGACACCCTATGACACAATCTGTCCGGCCCGGGCTAGTGCCAGCGCCTCGACGCTCTGAATCTCGGCGAAGCCTTGCGAGCTCACCGGGTTCAGGCCGGCGCTGGCCTCCATTGAAGAATCGGCCTCGTTGTAGAGCGAAGCCTTGCAGTCCTGCAGCGACTCGAAGAGCACGTTGCCCTTGTAGAGACTGACCGTCACCGTGCCGCTGGCAGGGCGCGACAAGACGCCGATCGCGGCCTGCGCCGCTTGTGTGGCGGGGTCGAAGTAACGTCCGTCATAGATCTGGTCGGCCACCAGCTTCGACAATTGCTGGAACAGCAGCGTGGCGCGCCGGTCCATGACCGCCTGGTAGACGAACCTCAGGCAGGTACCCAGCAATTCCATGCCGGGAGCCTCGTAGACGCCGCGGCTCTTGGTGCCGACCACGCGATTTTCCAGCGCGTGCTTCATGCCGACGCCGTTGCGTCCGCCGATGCGGTTGGCCTCGATCATGGCCTGCAGGGGAGAGACAGTCTTGCCGTTAATCGAAATCGCGTGCGCCTGTTCGAAGCGCACCCGGAACATCTCGGGCTTGTCAGGCGCCTCCATCGGCCAGACGCCCATGGTCGGCTTCACGATCGTCATAGGCGTCTCGATGCTTTCGAGATCCTCGGCCTCGTGCGACAGACCGGCGAGATTGGCGTCGGTCGAATACTTTTTCCTGGCGCCGACGGGGGCCGGGATGCCGAAGGATGCGAGGTACTCGGCCATCTGCGTGCGGCCCGGGAACTGGCGCAGCAATTCGGGATCGCGCCAGGGGGCGTACACCCGCATGTCCGGCGCCAGCACGTTGGTGTAGCGTTCAAAGCGCATCTGATCGTTGCCGCGTCCCGTGGCGCCGTGTGCCAGCACAGTGCAACCGGCATGGCGCATCGCCGGCAGCAGTCCGCGCACGGTGACCGCGCGCGCGATGCCGGTCGAGTTCCAGTAACCGCCGTCATACATGGCCTGCGCCGTCAATACGTCGAAGCACGCCTCGGCCATGGGTTGCTTGAGGTCCACAATCACGGTCTCGACGCCGCAGGTGGCCATGCGCTTGCGTACGTCGTTGATGTCGGTTTCGTCCGGTTGGCCCAGATCGGCCGTGAAACCGGTGACCGGCACGCCCGCGGCGGTCAGCCGCTTGGCGATGGTGCGGCTGTCCAAGCCGCCGGATACGCACGCGCCGACCTTGGCGCCCTTCAGTGTGGCGAGTGTTAGTGCCATGACTTCAGATGTCTCCTTGCTATGACTCTAGCTGGGACTTGCGGTGGGTTCAGGGTTCAGGGTTCAGGTTTCAGTTTTGGGGTCAGAAGTTTCGGGGTAACCTGGCGGAGAGAACACATAAGCTGAGTTGTCCTCGCGGACAGATGAATTCGGCCAGCGACGGTCGGACACAGGCAGGTGTTGCTCAAGCGTTCGTTCCATGCCGTTCAGCATGCGTATACACTCCTGATAACGGACGCGGTAAGCGTCGTAAGTCTCTTCAGTCTCATACCTCTTGAGACGCGCCATGTAGAGGTGATGCAGCGTTTCAGCCGCCTCACCGCGACTTCGGTTAACTCCTTCGATCTTGTTGCGCACGTGCCGATCGTCATACTTCTCGGCAAGTTGCGCGGGAGCACTGTTCGATGATCGCCTGACCTGTCCGCCGAGTTCGAACCTCTCCTCTGGTGGCCAGCGATGGCTGATCGCGCTCACCTCAATATGCAGTTGACATAGTTTCTGGTAAACGCGCAAGTCCTCCAATCGCCGATAGGTTCCCATTTCCATCCCCTGAACCCTGACCCCTGAACCCTGACCCCTGAATCCTGATCCCTGAACCCTATTCCGTCGCCTTCTCGCCTTCCCCGGCCTCCTCGCCGTAGAGCATCTCCAGCGCCTCATCCAGAATGTCCATGGCCTCGTCAAGTTCGTCGTCCTTGATCGTCAGCGGCGGGACGAAACGCACCACGTATTCGCCGGCGGAGAGGCACAGCAGCCCCATTTCACGGCACTTGGCGATGAGATCCTTGGCCGGCACATCGAGCACCATGCCCGTCATCAGCCCTTCGCCGCGCACCTCCAGCACCTGGTCGTATTTCTCCACGAATTGCTGCAGGCCGTCGCGCAGCATCGCGCCCGCCTCGCTGGCTCGCTTGAGCAGTCCTTCGTTCTCGATGACGTCAATCGTGGCCAGCGCCGCGGCGCAAGCCAGCGGATTGCCGCCGAACGTGGTGCCGTGGGAGCCTGGCTGGAAGACATCGGACAGTTTGGGCGAGGCCACGACCGCGCCCATGGGCACGCCGCTGGCCAGCGCCTTGGCCAGCGAGAAGGCGTCCGGCTGGATACCATACCGCTGCCAGCCGAACCACGAGCCGGTCCGGCCCATGCCGCACTGTATCTCGTCGCACAGCAGCAGCAGCTTGTTGGCGTCGCACAACTGGCGCAGCCCCTTCATGAACTCGATGGTGGCCGGGATCACGCCGCCCTCGCCCTGCACCGCTTCGACCAGCACCGCTACGGTGTGCTTGTTGATCTGCTCCGACACGGAGTCGAGATTGTTGAATTCGGCGTGCGCGAACCCGAGCGGGAGCGGATCGAAGCCCTTCTGCACCTTGCTCTGTCCGGTGGCGGCGATCATGCCCAGCGTGCGACCGTGAAAGGAGTTGAGCATGGTGATGACTTCGTAGCGCTCCTCCTGGTGTCCCCACAGGCGCGCCAGCTTTACCAGGCCTTCGTTAGCCTCTGCGCCGGAGTTGCAGAAGAAGCACTTGCCGTTCAGTGACAAGCGCGAGAGCCGCTGCGCCAGCAACGCCTGGTTGGCGGTGTAGAAGTGGTTGGAGCAGTGGTTCAGCGTGGCCATCTGGTCCTGCACGGCCTGCACCACCTTGGGGTGGGCGTGGCCGACGTTCTGCACGGCGATGCCGGCGGCGAAGTCCAGGTAGACCATCCCGTCGGCGTCCCACACCTTGCAGCCCTGTCCGCGCACGAGCGTCACGGAAGGCGCATACGTCGGCATTACGAACTGGTCAAACAACGCGGCAATATCTGCATTCTTACTCATCGGCAACTATCTCCGTTCCAACACCCTTCTTCGTGAAAATCTCCAGCAGCAGCGAGTGCTGCATGCGGCCGTCAATCAGATGCACCTTGCCCACGCCGGCGCGGATGGCCTCCACGCAGCTCTCCAGCTTGGGCAGCATGCCGCCCCCAACCACGCCGTCGCGGCGCAGTATCGCCACCTGACAGATAGGCAGCGACGAAATCAGCGACTGCGGGTCGTTGACGTCGCGCAGCAGTCCCGGAACATCCGAGACAAACGCCAGTTTGCGGGCGCGCACGGCTTTGGCCAACGCGGCGGCGGCGGTATCGGCGTTGACATTGTGCAATTGCCCACTCTCCGAGATTCCCAGCGGCGTCACCACCGGCACGATGCCGGCGTCCAGCATGTCGGTGACCATGCGCACGTCCACCGCCACCGGTTCGCCCACGAAACCCCAGTCTAGCGGTGCACCGGTCGCCGGGTCGGTGCCGGTTCGGCGTACCACC
>JAQULY010000507.1 GCA_028718445.1 Kiritimatiellia bacterium | reverse complement strand
GGAGCTATGAACTGGTCATGGGCCCCGCCTCGGTGCTGTACGGTAGCGACGCCATCGGCGGCACGCTCAATGCCCTGACACCGGAGCCGCCGGCCTGGACCGGCAAGCCGGAGTGGCACGGACGCACGGTATACCGCGGTTCCACGGCGGAGGACTCGCAGATCGGGCGTCTGGAATTCGGTGTCCGTCCGGTGGAAGCCGTCGGTTTCACGGGTGGGTTCACGCTCAAGTCGTTCGGCGATGTTAAGGGCGGCGGCAATGTCGGGCGCCAGCGCCACACCGGTTACGACGAACAGGACTTCGATGCCAAACTGCTGCTGGCGTTCGACGAGGACTCCGACCTGACGGTGGCGCATCAACAGGTTAGCCAGGATGACGTGTGGCGCACCCACCGCACGGTCTATGGTCTCGACTGGCACGGCCTGGAACGCGGCGACGACCTGCGACTGACAACCGACCAGGAGCGCGCGTTGACCTATGCGCGTTACCGCCAGGCCTTTGACGGCGGCTGTGTGGATGAACTGAGGCTGACACTCTCACGGCAGGCCCCCGAGGAGGAGCAGTACCGCCTTCGCGGCGATGGCACCAGCGACCGGCAGGGCTTCGACGTTGTGACCTGGGGCGTGGACATGCAGTTGCGGTCGGCGGACACCACGCTGGGCGACCTGGTGTACGGGATTGAGTGCTATCGCGACCAGGTGGATTCCTTCAGCCGCAAGTACGATACGGATGGCCGGCTGAAGAAGGTTGAGATACAGGGACCGGTGGCGGACGATGCCACGTACGATACCGCCGCCGCCTATCTGCAGGACCTGATCGAGGTTACCGACGGCGGTGTGGCGCTGGTCCCCGGGGTGCGCTTCAGCAGCTTGCGCGCGGATGCGGACAGGGTGAAGGATCCGGTTTCGGGCAAGCGGACGTCACTGGAAGAAAGCTGGCAGGCCGCCGTGGGTTCGTTACGTCTGCTGGTGCCCCTGGACGCTAAGAAACGGCACGTCTGCTATGGCGGCGTCTCCCAAGGATTCAGGGCGCCCAACCTCTCCGATCTGACGCGCTTTGACATTGCGCGCAGCGGCGAGCTGGAGACACCGGCGCCGGATCTCGATCCTGAGCAATACCTGGCTTTCGAGGCGGGGATCAAGGAAGAGTTGCCGTGGCTGCGTTTGCAGGCCGGATATTACTACACGCGCATCCGCGACATGATCGTACGCGCTCCCACGGGAAGAACGATAGACGCTCTGCGCGAGGTGACCAAACGTAATGCAGGCGACGGGTACATCCATGGCGTCGAGGGCCATGGGCAGGTGGAACTGGGAGCAGGGTGGGCGCTCCGCATGTGGGCTTCCTGGATGTATGGACGTGTGGACGGTTATCCGACCTCGTCAGAGGAGACCGAACGCGATTACATTTCGCGCCTGATGCCTCCGATGGCCGGCGCGGCGCTGCGCAAGCAATTCGCCGGCGGACGCTGGTGGACTGAGGCTGGCGCCAGCGCCGCCGGGAAAGCCGACCGCCTTTCCGCCGACGATCGCCGCGACACGCAAAGGATACCGCCCGGCGGCACGCCGGGCTATGTGGTGGCCCGGCTTGACGCCGGCGCGCGGCTGCGCGAGGGACTCGACCTGGTGCTGTCGCTTGAGAACGCCTTCGATCGTGCTTACCGCATTCACGGTTCGGGCGTTAACGAAGCGGGCCGCGGTGTCACCCTGACGGCCGTGTGCGCGTTCTAGCGGCCGGCGGAACCGATTGACGCGATTTGCAGCAGGCGGTAGTCTTCCGGTGATGGGAGCAACGGACAGACCGCTGGCCGGACGGACGGCGCTGGTGACCGGCGGCGCGCGCCGTATCGGGCGCGCCATCACGCTGGCGCTGGCCCGGGCAGGCGCCAACGTGGTTGTCCACTACCGTCATTCGCGCGATGAGGCCGGGGAGGTGGCGGCACTGGCACGAGACGCGAAGGTGGATGCGTGGGAGGCTAGCTGCGACCTATCGGACACGGCGCAAGTGGCGCCCTTCATGGACCGGGTGCTGGCGCTGACGGGGGGGCGTCTGGATCTGCTGGTGAACAACGCCTCGATTTACCCGGAGACGCGCCTGGCGACGATGACCCCGGATGAACTGGAGGCGTGCGTACGCCTGCACGTGACGGCGCCGCTGTTGCTGGCGCAGCGCTTCGCCGCGCTGGGGCGGGCCGGCGATATCGTCAATCTGCTGGACGCCCGCATCACGGCGTACGACGCGGAACATGCGGCCTATCATCTGAGCAAGCGCATGCTCTTCTCGCTGACGCGCATGCTGGCGCTGGACCTGGCGCCGCGCATTCGTGTCAACGCCGTGGCGCCAGGCGCGGTGTTGCCGCCGGAAGGCGCGGACGATGTTTTTCTCGAGAGGGTGTCGAAGTGCAATCCGCTCCAAAGTCACGGCACGCCGGCGGGCGTCGCGGAGTGCGTGCTGATGCTTGTGCGGAACGGTTTCATCACCGGGCAGGTCATCTATTACGACGGCGGCTATCACATGAAGGCGGCCACCTATGGATAACCTCGAAGGCTGCGACCGCATCGGCATACGGGACTTGCAGCTTACCACCGTGATCGGTGTGCGCGCGGAGGAGCAACGCGAACGGCAGAATGTCTGTCTGAACATCGCGCTGTTCACGGATACGCGGGCGGCGGCGGTTTCTGACGATCTTGCGGACACCGTTGACTATCACGCCCTGAAACTTGCCATCAAGGAGCGCGTGGAGGGCACTGCCTACCGGCTGCTTGAACGGTTGGCGGAAGAGGTCGCAACGCTCTGCCTGCGCGACCGTAAGGTGGCCGGCGTGCAGGTGCGAGTGGGCAAGCCTGGGGCCTTGCGGCTGGCGAGGACTGTGGAAGTGGAGATAACGCGCATGCGCGCGACAACGATATGAACGTCAAGCGTGTAGAAGCACTGGTCCGGCAATTGCTGATCGAACTGGGCGAAGACCCTGAACGCGACGGTTTGGTCAAGACGCCCGCGAGAGTGGCGCAGTCGTGGAAGTTCCTGACGGAAGGTTACCGTCAATCGGCCCGGCGCGTGATCAACGGCGCGATCTTCAAAGCGGAGTCGAGCAACCTGATCATCGCCCGCGATATCGAGGTCTACAGCATGTGTGAGCACCACATGTTGCCGTTCTTCGGACGGTGCCACATCGGCTATATCCCGCGCGACCGGGTTCTGGGCGTCAGCAAGCTGGCGCGCATCGCGGATGTCTATGCGCGCCGGCTGCAGATCCAGGAACGCATGACCGAGCAGATTGCGCGCGAGGTGCGTAAAGCTACAGACGCCGAAGGCGTGGGGGTGGTGATGGAGTGCCGCCATCTCTGCATGATGATGCGCGGCGTCGAGAAGCAAAATTCGGTGATGACGACTTCGTCCGTGCTGGGCAGCTTCCACGCCAATGCCGCCACGCGCGCCGAATTCATGAACTTGGCTTTAAGAAAAGCGTAGGCGCTCGCGTGTGGCATTTAACACGATGTGCGTGGGCTTGAAGCGTTGGCGCTACGCCTTACGCTAGTTCACTCGCGTGGGTATAGAGTGGAATATGAAACGTTCAGGCAGAAGATGTTTCGCGGCGCTGGCGTTGATCGCCGGGACGCTGGACGCGGCGGAATGGACCGCGGGATTGGTCGGCTATCTGCCGCTGGACGGCGACCTGCGCTACGTACAGCCGGGCGGCGAGGAAGGCCAGGCGACATTTGCGCGCGCCGGGCGGGCCTTCACCGAGGCGCTCACGCCGCTCGACGAGCACCAACCGCGCTATCGGCCCGGCCGTTTCGGCCAGGGAGTCTGGCTCGAACCGGGCCAGGAGGGGACATCAACGCCGGAGTGCCGCAACTGGCTCCCGCCGCCGATGGCCGAAATCCTACCGGCCGGAACGAACGCTTGCGGGGCCTACCGGGCGGCGGGCGCGGCGCGGATCGAGCTGATCGCCGCGGCTGACGGTCGAAACGAGAACGTGCGCGAGGGAACCCATGCGCTGCGTATCATCAACGAGACCCCGTTGGCCGGCGCGGAAAGCGCCGGAACGGTCCAGGTGCCAGGTGGCCGTTATTTTCTCTCGCTTTACACCCGCGGCGCCGGCATGGGAACCAACGGAGCCGCGATCCGGTTGGAGGTTGTCGATGCGACCAACACCGTGCTCGGTTCCGCCGATGTGGCCGTC
>JAQULY010000506.1 GCA_028718445.1 Kiritimatiellia bacterium | reverse complement strand
AGTTGGGGCTGGCCTCGGAGTTCGACCTGAAAGACGCGTTGCGCAAGGAGGACTACATTATTCGCACTCACGCCGGGGGTGTCTACCTGGTCGGCGCCACGGACGTGGCTGCCGAGCACGCCGTCTACGACTTCCTCGAACGCCTTGGCTGCCGCTGGTTCTTCCCCGGCGACACATGGGAGATCGTCCCCAAGAACCTCAATCCCACGATAGCGTTGGACATCAAGGAAAGCCCCTCGTTCAACACCCGGGTCATCTTTGCCCCGGGCTGGGGCGGGACTGACGCGGTGAGTCACAGGAAAGCCATGCTGTGGGTCACGCGCAACCGCCAGAACAGCGTCCTCGGCATCCACGCCGGCCACGCTTACCAGCGGATCTGCGGCGAGTTGCGCAAGGAGTTCGCCGACCACCCCGAGTACCTCGCCCTGGTGGACGGCAAGCGCGGCGGCGACAAGTTCTGCATCTCCAACCCCGGCCTGCGCAAACTGATCGCCGACTACGCCGTGGACTATTTCGTCAGGAATCCCAAAGAGCACTGCATCTCGCTCGACCCCAGCGATTTCGGCGGCTGGTGCCAGTGCAACCCCTGCAAGACCATGGGAAGCCCCTCGACGCGGGCGATCGTTCTGGCCAACCAGGCGGCGGAGGCCCTCGATAAACACTTTGGCAACAAGTTCGTCGGCATCGACGCCTATTACCAGCACGCCGCCCCCCCGGCCGTCAAGGTACACCCCAAAGTGGTCGTCTTCGTGGCCACCGTCTACGGGCCGGCGGGTTGCACCACCGTCGACCTGCTGGAGGGCTGGCAGGCTCAAGGGGCGACCGCAGGCATTCGCGACTACCTGAGCGTCAACCAGTGGCACCGCGACCTGCCCGGCCGCGAGGTAGCCTGCGCGCTGAACCATTACCGCAAGACCTTCCCTCGCTTCTACCAGCTCAACTGCCGCCATTACATCTCCGAGAGCAGCTTGAACTGGGGGCCCTCCGGCCTGGGCTACTACGTGGCCAGCCGCGTTTTGTGGGACATTGGCGCGGCCAACCGTGTCGACGCGATCGTGGACGACTTCCTGGCAAACTGCTTCGGCCCCGCCGCCGTGCCGATGGGGCGCTTCTACGCCCTGCTCAACGGCGGCCACCCGCCACTGGACGAGGGCTTGCTCGCCCGGATGTACCGTGCCCTCGACGAGGCCTACCGCACCACCAGCGACCCCGGCGCCCGGCGCCGCCTGGACGATCTGGCTTGCTACACCCGTTACGTGGAACTGTATTGGCAGCACGAGTCCGCCAAGCCCGAGGACAAGCGTGCTCGTTTCGAGCAGCTCATCCGTTTCACCTACCGCATCCGCGACCGCCTGATGGTCTACAGCTACGCTTTCTACTACGATATGTCCAAGCGCTCCAAGGCCAGCTTCCCACCCGAGGCCCTCTACGAGGTGCCGGAGGGCAAGAATCCCTGGAAAAGCTCCGAACCGGTCACGGAGGCGGAACTCCGCGGTTTCGTCGAGAATGGCAGCAAATACCAGCTTCCTCCACCTCCGCCCGAGCCGGTGACCTTCTCTGCCGACCTGCGTCCTTCCGGCCAGCCGCGGGCGCCCCGCGGCAGAATCGAGACGTTCCTGGGGAGTAACGAGCTTCTCCTGCTAGCCGGGGACGACGGCTTGCCGCCGCTCACGATCCAACCAGGTGTCGATGTCCAAGGCATCGGCAAGTTCCGCTGGCGGCTGCTGGACGCCACGCGCAAGGAGATCGACAGCGGTATCCTCCCCTCCGACAACACCCCCCATGTACTGCGGTTCAAGCCGCGCGGCAAAGGCCATTACGTTTTCGCCTTCGAAACCCCCACCAAGACCATGGTGAACTGGCCCGAGGGCGCACCGGTATGCCTCTCCGCCTCCAGAGCCGCCCCGTGCCATTGCAGCGAGATCATGGTCTATATTCTGGTGCCCAAAGGAACCCGGACCATCGAGATCACCAAGGTATCGCGCGGCAATTTCTTCCCCCCCGACGGGGCTCCCTGCACTTCGGTCAGTCCCAACCTGACCAGCATCCCGGTCAAGCCCGGCCAGGACGGCAAGATCTGGAAAGTCACCGGACTGGCCGGCTACCTCGGCTTCTTCAACATTCCGCCCTACGCGGCCTTAAGCCCCGACGAGCTGCTGGTACCCAGCGAAGTCGCGCTTCCGCCCGCCCCGGAACCTGTGGCGCCCACCCCCCACCTGGTCCACGCCGCGCTGCCCAAGGCACCCCGCGGCAAGATCGACGGCTTCGGCCATTCCGGCCGTCTCCATCTGCTCGCTGACGCCAAAGGCTTTCCTCCCTTGACGGTCAAGGGCGGAATTGACGGCAAGAACTCCGGCCCCGTCCGCTGGCGGTTGCTCGACGCCGCCGGCATAGAGCTGGAAAGCGGATCCATTGACTCGGACAACGTTCCTCATCCGTTAAAGCTCGCACCGCGCGGGGCGGGAAACTACCGCCTCGACCTTGAGGCGCCCACCCGCAGTCTCATTGACTGGCCGGAAGGCTCACTGGTGACCATCGAGGCCTCCGCCGCCCAAGGCGGGAAGTTCCTTCACGCCGCCGGCGACAACGTGGTCTACTTCTACGTCCCCAAGGGCACGGCGCGGATCGAGGCGGCCGGTTACTCCCTCGCCCGCGGCGTCCTCTTTCCCCCCGACAACGCGCCCGCCATCGGGATTGCCGCCCACGTCCCGCTCAATGTCCCGGTCAAGCCCGGCCAGGATGGCAAAGTGTGGAAGATCTGGGTGGTCGGATATCTCGGGCTGCTAAGCGTCCCGCCTTATGTGGCCTTGAGCCCCGACGAGTTGCTGCTGCCGAAAGAGGTGCCGGTTGAGCAAGGGCCATGACCATTCGCCCCTATGAACCGGCTTCCGATGCGCAAGCGGCGCTGGATCTCTGGGAACGCGCCCTCGGCGGCGCTTACCCGGTCTCGCGTCGCGTATTTCTGTCCCGTATTGGCGATGGCGCACCATCGTGGGATTGGGGCGATACGGTGTGCGCGGAAGAGGGAGGGAGGCTGGTGGGTCTGGCTTCGCTCGAGTTACCCCGCTGCGTTTCCGGGCATGGCGGCGAAGCCTATGTCTCCGTCGTCATCGTCGATCCGACCGCCTCGCGGCGGGGTATCGGCACGAACATGCTCGAGTGTCTGGAGAATCGTGCCGGTGCGGAAGGTTGCACGACCATCCGCGTGGGGCAGAGTCAGCTGCGCTTCTTCACCGGTGTGCCGGAAGATCTGCCCGCTGCAGTTGCCTTCTTCAAGAAGAACGGATACACCTCCAGCCGGCTTGCACCGGATATGATCATTGATTGCCGGGACGGGAGCATGCAGGCACGGTACCAGGAACGTCTCCAGACCATAGGCGCGCGGGTCGAGTGCTGCACCGAGAACGTCCTGCCGGCCATGGTGGGATTGGGGCCCGACGCCTGGCAGCATGCGATGGTGCGGATGGCGGCCTCTGGCGACATGGCGAACATACTGGGCGTATTCCGCGGCGACCAGGTGATCGGCTCCATCTTGACCTACACTCCCGAAAGCCGGTTTCGCAGCGCCTGCCTGGTCTGGGAACGAATCTTCGGTCCGCGGCTGGGCGGATACGGCGAGGTGTTTGTCTCGCCGGCATGGCGCGGGCAAGGGTTGGGCGCGGCCATGTGCGAGGCGGCTGCCCTGCACGTTCGGCAGCACGGCGCGGACCGCTGCTTCATCGGCTGGGTGGGCCCCCAGGAGTTCTACCGCAAGATCGGCGCAACGGTCTGGCGCCGGCATGAGCTGTGCTCGAAGACGTTGAGTTGTGGCGCCGGAACCGCAGAGGACTCGTCTGATACTTCCGCCGGAACATCCGGCAGAAATACTCGGGGCTGTTCATGCCGATGCGGAAGGCGATCTCCGTGACGGACTCGTCCGAGTCGCGGAGAAGCGCACATGCCTGCTCCAGTCGAAGCGTCGTAAGATAGCCCATGGGACTGCCGTCGGTCGCCTCGCGGAAGGCGCGCAGCAGGCTGCGCTTCGACATGCCGCCGACGTGCGCCAGCTGCTCCAGGCTCAACGCGCTGGAGAGGTTGTTCTCCATGTGGGTCAGGACACGCGATACGTTGTTGAGTCCGCGGTGGCGGGGGCGTCCCATGCGCGAGTACAGCCGCGCCAGACGGCCGATAAGGTGCAGCAGAATGTGGCGGGTC
>JAQULY010000505.1 GCA_028718445.1 Kiritimatiellia bacterium | reverse complement strand
GAAGGCAAACCGCCGTTTAGCGAGGCGCATAATCCGACCGACAAGGAAGTGACGGCCGTCATTTCCTCGCCCGCCCATACGCCCGTTTTTGGCGGATTGTCGGCCACCGTGAAATTGCCGTCGGGCGACAGCGTCTTCTTGGCAATCAAGGACGGGACGCTGGCGCCCCGCGAGTAACGGAGGCATACGCTCTTTTGGGTTGTGTACGAGCAAGGGTGTTTCAGCATTCAGGAAGGGAGACCATCGGATGAAGACGAGTATCGGCTACATGGCGAGCACAGTCGGGTTGAAAGCAATCGCGGGACTCGTGGCTATTGTGGCGCTTATTGCGCCGCCCGCATCCGCGGATTGGATTCGAGCGGGCATCGGCCCTTATGAGTACACGAACGCGGAAAACTGGTCCGATGGAGCGCCGAACGGCGTTTTCCCGTCAGGCCTGAACGTCACAACCCAGATCGTGACATTCGCCCAGGACACCGTCTTGTCCGGCGGCATCGCGATGAGCTGGACCAATACCGCTCCCGGCCTATACGGCCGCTGGAGGCTGACCAGCGATGGCGCGGCCGCCAGAACCTTGACCCTCGGAGGCGACGTCACCGTTTTCTGTGTCGCCAACAATACGATCGTGTTCGGAAGCCGCACGGCAAACTCGGGGCTGTCCATTGCCCTTGGCGGCAACCGCCTTTTCCATGTCACGGGCAGCACCTGGAACGATAATGGAAACTATGCGTTCGTGATCGAAAGTCCCATCGTCGGAGACGGATATGGCTTCACCAAAACGGGCCCAGGTTTATTGGAACTGCAAAGCGCTTCCACATTTACGGGGCCCCTGATAGTCAAGGATGGCACTATCCGTCTCAGCACGGACGCGGCCCGGTTGGCAACGACCAACATCACCCTGGCCTATCCGGGCATGCTGTTCCAGAACTATCGCGTCTGGGCTGAAGACGGCGGCGGAATATCCTCGCGCGGCGACAAACTTTCGGACCAGGGGATCATCACTCTGCGTGGCGGGACTTATTATTTTTATGGAACGGACTTTGCAACGGTCTCGGAAACCGTTGGGGTCGTGCGCTTGGAATCGGGTTATTCGCCGGTGAGGGTCGAAACCGTCGGCACCAACTACTACAATGCGACGCTGACGGCAGGCAAGTTGACGCGGCTGGCGGGATCGACCATGGGAATCATGGGAAAAACCTTGAACGTCGTGAATATGGGAACAGGAACGGGCGTCGACGAATCTCGTGTTTTGCTCGAGGATTCTTCAGGCGTGGACATCGTCAATGGCATTATCCCATGGGCCGTTCACGGTCAGGAGCTTGTCACCGGCTCAACCAATTTCATGACATACGGCGCTTATGGCTTCACCCCCGCGCCTCATACCTCCACGAATCTCTTTACGGCTGGACCCACCGACAACGTTTATTTCCATAACACGGCCAATCCCGTCATGAACGGCGAAACCCTCACCGTCAATTCGCTCGTCTTGTCTGGAAAAAACATCTCCGGTCCGGGCACCATCAAGGTAACGAGCGGAGCTCTGATGGGAATCAGCGTCGGTTACATCGCCTCCCCCTCACCGAACTACGATTTTAACGGCCGGGAAGCCATTATCTTTTACTATAACAATTCCTGGTATAACTGGGGATCGTTGACAAACATCGGCCCGGATGGAATCACCTTCTGCGGCCCGCGCGATATCACGGGGGGAGGATATATGATTTATGAATACGGCTACATCTATAATCCCGGTCCCATTCGAATTAATGCGGGCCATGTGATCTTCAGCAGCGGTCGCATTCCGACCAACTGCGTCATGCGCGTGGATGCCGGAGGTGTCTTGAATCTGTATAGAGGCAATCAGGCGCTGGCGGGTCTGGAGGGTGATGGCATCCTGCAATACACCTACTTAACTTCAGGAAACGAGGTCAACACCCTCACCGTTGGACTCAACAACAACGACTACGAGTTCTCGGGACGCATTCAAACGTGCCTGACCGGCGGCACGTCCACCGGCGGCAATATTGTGAAGGTCGGCTCGGGCGCCTGGATCTTGAGCGGCACGAACAACACCTACAGCGGGAACACGATCGTCAGCAACGGATCGCTTTTCGTGAACGGCGCGATTGTCGGGGCGGGCAGTAACATCGTCGTGGCGGGCAATGCCTCCACGCATGGAACCCTCGGCGGCATCGGCCGGGTGGACCGCGCCGTGATCGTGCAAAGCAACGCCGTGGTCGACGCCGGCGCCATGGCCAACGGCATCGGAAACCTGACCGTCGCGGGCAATCTGGAATTGCAGGCCGGCGCCGTGGTTCATTGCGACGGCAATGCCTCGACGGGCGACACCGTGGCCGTCACGGGAACGTTGACGCTGCCGGCACAAGCGACCGTCAATCTGGCCATTCCGGCCGGCGTAACGCCGCCGAAGCGGATCGTCTTGTTCTCCGCGAATCAGTTATCGGGGACAACCGACTTGAGCGATTGGGCTGTCGCTTTCCCCGGCAGCGAGGTTTCATACGACGTGCTTGTTGAAGGAAGTGCCGTTGTGCTGATAAAACGGAGCGGCGGCACTCTGATGATCGTGCGATAACGTCCGCGGTTCGCGACCGGTCAAAGCTGCAAAGGCGATCACGATGACGAAGCGGATGCCGATCCTGGTTGCTTTGTGTTGGGTGATGGCGACCTCGCTGTTGTCCGCGGAAGGCCTGCTGCGCGATGCTGGCTTCCATAGCATCGGGGAAACGAACTCGGCTTGGCAGGTTGCGGTTGCCAAGGGTGGCGGCGTCGAACCGGACAAGGGTGCCGATGGGACCAACGTGACGCTGCGGGTCAAAGCCGCGGCGCTGACGCAGCCGGTGACGCTGCCGGCAGGTCTGTTCGAGCTGACCGTTCAAGCGCGCGGCAAGGGGGAGTTGCTGCTAAAGGTTTCCGATGCCGGCGAACGGGCGCAGACGCTGGGGAAGGACTTGGGCACGTATGGCTACCTGTTCGAGACCGCCGCCGGCGAGCGCGCCGTGACGCTCCACGTAGCGGTGGAGGGAAACCTGACCGAGGCCGCGCTTCGTCCGGCAACTGAGGAACAGAAGACCGCCTGGGCGCGTGAAAAAGAGAGCATGGAGCAGTTCGGATTCATAACCGTGTCGGCGCAGCGTCCCACGCCCGGCTCCGCGCCGCTCCAATTCGACGGCACCGGCAAATCGCTTGAGGCGATGACCCGACGGGCCGTGCTCGACGAACCGCGTCTGAGCGCCAGCCATGCCGTAAACGTGGACCGGCTCGTGGGTTGGTTGGGGGATAACGGGTTCGAACGCCTCGATGGCTTGAAACTGCCGGCGTGGATGGCCGAGCGCATCGAAAATGGGGACGCCTACGGCAGCGTGGTCGTGCTCGCGCGCGGAGTATCGCCCTTGGAACTCTTCAAGGGTCCGGATGACGGCAAGCCGCTCTGGTTGGAATATCTGCGCAACGGCGGTCGGATCGTGCACGCGGCGAATGTACCTTTTGGCGATAGCGAGTCGCCCTTGGTGCAGCCTGCCACGGTCAACCTCGGGGCTCGAGGGATGGAACTTCTCAACCTGCAGCATGCCTGGCATTCGCCATATTGCGGGCAAAGCGGCTTGCCGGTGACGCTGACTCCGGCGGCCAGACAATGGGGGATCGAGACCGCGAGCAGTTCCTGGGTCGGAATGCCGGTCGAAAACGTCTCGCTGGCTTTCAATGTGTTTACCGTGCCGTTGAATGGCAAGCAGGGTACCACCGATTGGTTTCGTAACGTCCGGCCCGATATGCCTTGGAGCGGGCTGGTCAGATTGATGTTTGACTTCGATGGAAACAACGATGCGGCGCTGCGCTCCATTTGGCGCGCGGCGCACTATGTTGGCAAGCCGGCGACCGTTCCGACGATCCCGCCGGTGGTGGCCCCGATCCCGCCGAAGATGCGCATTTCCATAACCGCCGGCGGCATAGATGGCCGGCATGAGTTCGTCCGCGGCGAAGCGGTGATGATTCGCGTGGCGGCGGATGCCGTTCTTAAGGCCACGGACATTCGGCTCGAACTGATCCAGGATGGCAAAACGCTCTTCTCGCAAACGCAATCCGCCACGAATGCGCAATTCCTTCTCGACACAGCTCCATTTGCGGACAGCGCTTACGCCTTGCGGGCGGTTGCCCTGCAAGGCGGCCAAACGGTGGG
>JAQULY010000504.1 GCA_028718445.1 Kiritimatiellia bacterium | reverse complement strand
CGGAATACATAGCGGGGACCTGCCCGACGAACGCGGCGGACTTGTTTAAGATAGCTGATGCGACGCCCGATGGTTCTTCATCCACAGGCATGGTGATTCGGTGGTCGAGTGTGGCCGGCAAATGGTACGCCATCCAGACGGCGACGAATCTGATGGCCGGCTTTGACGGAGTGGCGGGAACCAACATACCAGCGACGCCGAGTATGAACACGCATACGGTACTCGTGGATCAGATCCGGAGCCGGTATTACAGGGTTATGGTGGAGCAGTAAGAAGCATGGAGAAGGATGTAAGCTTTGGAATAAGAGCTTTGGCGCGCTTGCTGAACCGTAGATTAATCAGGCATAGGATGGTGTCTTGCAGGAATGATTGCGAACTGGGCGACGAGTTGGGCGACTCAGCGTGCATCGGAACAAATCCGGCTAGTACGAACGATCAACTGGCGCACAAGGCCGATGAACGTTCTCTTGGTCCGCAAGGTGCAGGGATGATGTGTGACGCTTGAAACAACATGACCATGACGAAACTAATTAGTGTTGGTGTGTCGGCATGTGCATATCTGTTGTCTGCGACAGCGTTTGTAGCTGGCGCGACACAGAGGATACCGCTTGAGGTATTCGCTTCCCAGGGCAATGTCGGAACCTATCCGATTGAGATCGGCATGCCGTTTACGGTTGGGGCGCTGACGAATTCGGCGCAGATACGGGTGTTGGATGCTATGGATGCTGAGGTTCCCTGTCAGGTGCAGGAAATGAGCCGATATGCTGATAATTCCCTGCGGGCGGTTCTTCTGGTGTTCATGTCGCCGATATCCACTAATACTGCAGGGGCGTATACGATTGAATTTGGGGACGGCGTGGCACGGTTAGCGGCGCCGATAACGCCTGTAACCGTGGGCCAGGCAGGCAACGTGGTTACGGTGAATTCGGGCGTGTTGCAATTCCAGGCAGAACCCGGATTTGGACTTATCACGAACGTAATCGCCGACGGCGTGGGGATTCTTTTGAATGGCCTCGATCAATTTATTCAGGAGGTTGGGCAAACAAATCTTGTGTCAGGCGTTCAGACTGATGTGACGATCGAGGAATCCGGCCCGATTCGGGCTGTGATTTTGCTCAAGGGCCGTTTTGGCGCGGCGCCCGACGCGTACAGTTACCGGGTGCGTATTTATACTTATGCAGGCACGGGCCTGCTCCGGATGCAGCACACCGTGTTGGCTCTTGATGCGGTGAAGCCTCTTAGTCTTGCAGGATGGGGCCTTTGTGTTCCATCGGCATATGGAGGGGCCATGTGCGGGATCGGTGGTGTGCCGGTGAGCCTGCCGCAGGATGGAGGGCTCCTGCAGGATGCGGAGTTCAAGTGGACGTGGGGCCCGTTGAGTACAGAGTAGTTTCTGTACAACTGCGCGCACAGGGTGTCGTTTGCCATGGGCGAGGCGCCTGGCTGGCAGTACCAGATGAGATACACATT
This sequence comes from Kiritimatiellia bacterium, assembly GCA_028718445.1. GTDB lineage: Bacteria > Verrucomicrobiota > Kiritimatiellia > RFP12 > JAAYLN01 > JAQULY01. The sequence continues at coordinate 2,726 of JAQULY010000504.1, read as the reverse complement.
GGGGACGAACGTGCCATCGGTGAGTGGGACGGTTGACGGATGGCTTTCTGCAGACGTTGGGGCAGGTGGCATCGGAATCTGCGTAAGGGATTTCTGGCAGCAGTATCCGAAGGAGTTTTCGGGAAACGGGAGCGATATCAAGGTATGGCTCCAGTCGCCACGGGGTGCGCCATTCATTGCCAAGGCCGGCACGGCCAAGACGCACGAGATACTTTTAAATTTTTCTCCGACCGGGAGTGATGCCTCTGCGGTTGGTACATTGAACGCTGTATTTCAGGACTGGCCGCTCGCCCGGGTCTCGCCGGCGTGGGTCTGCGGCACGGGGATGTTCGGGCCGCTACTGCCCCGGAGCGATCCGTTTACAGCAGACTACAACAAGATCCTGGACCTTTTTATTGCATTCATCAAGCAGACGACCCAGACTATCGTCAACAGAGCCTGTTGGTATCTGTACGGCAACGCCGAGTTCGGTGACTTCCGCAATAGCGCGTTCTGCAACGTGCCGACCGAGGATACGTATGCGTTTTTCATTGAGTTCCTGCGCGGTGGAGATCGCGAATGGGCGCGCCTGGGCGCCAGGGGAGCGCGCCATTACGCGGATATTGATGTGTGCCATGCGGACACAGTGGAAAGCGACGTTGGCCGTCCCTGGATAGTGCCGCAGTACGGCGGCGCGAGGAATCCCACGGTAACCGCAGGGAGTACACAAGGATTCCAATACGATATGTTGGGAAGCACTGGCGCAGTGCGGGCTACGCTGGATGCGCAGATCCAGAGCAACGAGACGGCATTCGCCGCCGTGTCCGTGCCACGCGACGCACATCAACTCATTCCCTGGAGAGATTCGGCGGCAGTTCTCGTGCCGTGGTGCAACCATTTGGGGGGCGCCTTGCCATACTTCATGGTAAGCGGCGACCGCCGGGCTACGGAGGTGCTCCAGGAACAGTGCGGCTGGGTTCGGGCGGCACGGCAGGCCGGTACGCTTCCGGTTGGTTACTACACATTCCGGGTGAGTGCCTTCATGGACACGTACGAGGCGACTGGAGACGGGGAGTATCTTTCGGGAGCGACGGGCGTCGTCAACGAGCTGATCGCGGACTGGAAGCTCGACGGGTACTGGTACTCGGGATACGCGAAGCATGGTAACAGCGGGATTATCGAGAGCTCGCGCCTGGTGAGGTCCCTGTTTCGATTCCTGGATGTCAATGTTCCCGAGGCGGGAACGGGCGTGAACAACAATGAAGTGAAGCAGATGATTGCCGATTGCGTTCGGACGCCGATGCTTGACTCCGTTCAGGCACAGGGATGTACCCCCGGCTATCTTGGCGCCTGGGCCATGGCCGAAAGTCTGGGCCTGTGGCAAGATGAGGCTCGCGCCATATTTGAAGAGAAGGCGCTTATGATTGTCAGCATTGGCAGGAAGACACTTCCCTACGAGAACATCAAGGATGGTTTGGCGGTGTGTCCGCCTCTGCAGTACAAGGTTCCCTTCCTCCAGTATGTATGGAACAACACCACCCAAACGGGGAAGTTTGTCACCTGTGATCCGGTAGCGATGGCGCTGACAAATATCTTAAACCGTTCGATCCATGAGTTCACGTGTGACATGGCAGAATACGGCATTTCATACGCCATGCCCGGATATCCGCACTTCATGGCCGCCTGGAAGAACTATCATCAAACGCGCATTGCGCCCCGGATGGACACGAACGGCGTACTCAATTTCATCATAGAGCCCTCGGCTCAGCCCAACTCGCCGCCTACGTGCGCCATCATGTCGCCCGGTGGAGGGACAACCTATACGGCTCCCGCGACTGTTGTTATTGACGCCAATGCCTCTGACGGCACCGGTACGGTAGTGAAAGTTGAATTCTACCAGGGCGCTGTGAAGCTGGGTGAAGATATGACCTCGCCGTACGGTTACACATGGCCGGATGTTGCCGCGGGTACCTACACGCTGACAGTGTGTGCGATAGACAATGTTGGGGCAACGGGGACGAGTACGGCGGTGAGCATCACGGTGTACCCGGAGGGAAGCAGTCCGCCAACGGTGACGAACGTGGCGGCGGCCAGCCCGAGCCCGGTGACGGGCACGACTGCGAGTCTAACTGTTCTTGGCGCGGATGACGCGGGTGAATCGGCCTTGACGTACACCTGGGCTACGAGCGGAACACCGCCAGCGGCCGTGACGTTCAGCCCGAACGGCAACAATGCGGCGAAGAACACAACGGCCACGTTCACGAAGGCGGGAAGTTATACTTTGCAGGCGACGATCAAAGACGCGGGCGACCTGACGGCGGCGAGCAGTGTTGGCGTAACCGTGAATCAGACGCTGACAAGTATAACAGTTACACCGGCGAGTGTAAACGTTGCGATGAACAGTACGCAGGCGTTTGTGGCGACAGCCAAAGACCAGTTCGTTGCGGTGCTTGTGAGTCAGCCCGTGATCGCCTGGACGGTGTCGGGTGGTGGAGCGATCGGTACGAATGGTCTGTTTACGGCCGGGGTGACGGCTGGGGGGCCACACACCGTCACGGCCTTGAGTGGTGGAAAGAGCGGGACGGCGAATGTGACCGTGACGGAGGTAAATCTCAATCCTATTGCGCACTGGATGCTCGATGAGACGAGCGGGGTGAAAGCGGTGGATGCGTCCGGCAATGGGCATACCGGAACGCTGGCAAGCGCGATGGCCTGGACGAACGGGGTAATCGGCGGCGCGGTACGAT
>JAQULY010000503.1 GCA_028718445.1 Kiritimatiellia bacterium | reverse complement strand
GACGAGAAGGTCGCCCGCCCGGTGCGGCTGATCGGCTTTGGCGTGACGGGCCTGGTGGCGCAGCGCCAGGCGCAGCCGGAGCTTTTCGGCGAGGACACCGTCACGCGCGAGCGCCGCGAAGCGCTCAGTGCCACCGTGGATCGGCTGCGCGCCAAGTTGGGCGACGCCAGTATCCGGCGGGCGGATTGAGGGGGGAAGGCTGAAGGCTGTAGGCTGTAGGCTGAAGGGAATGGTGGAGGTCAGAGGTCGGAGGGCCGAGGTCAGAGGGTGGCGGGCGTAAGGGCGGAGCGCGGGACACACTTAAACGCTTACTCTTAACCGGATCATCTTAAACGAAGGCCGGGTGTCGCTTGGGGCGCGGGTTTTTCCCGAGTTCGAACCGCAGATTTCCCGCTGCGCGGGCGCATAAACCGACGAACAGCAAATTTTAGAATCATGAAGAAGAGAACCCTAGTGAGGAGACGGACTGGACTTCGATATTCTGCGGTTCGATATTCGTCAATCTGCGGTTCAATGCTCAACGTCGTCAACCATAATCGCCGACCGAATGCCCACGAAAAGCGCGAACAAGCGCGAAAAAAGACGCCGCTGTCGTATGCAAATCAGGTGATGGTTTCACGCCGAGGCGCGGAGGCGCAGAGGCGTGAGTCGCTCAGGTTTGCGGTTCACTCAGGGAAAAACCGCGACCCAGGCGACACCCTGCCTTCGTGTAAGACGATTCGGTTAAGAGTAGGCGTTTAAGAGTAGGCGTCTAAGTGTGTCGCGCGCTCCCCCACGCCCGCCCATGGACCTAGGACCTTCAGCCACAAGCGGCACAGCCGCCTTGGAGTGCGGCGGCTTGCCGCCGCTTTCCGTTATGTCGTGCGGCGGCGCGGTCCCATAGGTTCCGCGCTACCGCCGTCGCGTGACGTCAAGGCATGAGGCGCACGACACGATGACGCCATGACCCCATGACGCGCCCTTGAATGGCGCCACCATATATTGCGAGAGTCGCCATCTTACGCGCGCCGCGCCGTGCGCTTGACACGTGCGGGAGAAGGCCGGCGTGGAAACCGGCCCTCCAGCGGATAGTTCAACGGGCGATTGTATTGACATCTGGAGGGCACGCTTCCACGCGGGCCGCGTTGGCGCGTATCTGCGTGCATGTTGTGGCGCGCACTCTGTGCAACTCTCGCAGTCTAGGGGCGCCATCTGCCATCTGCCAGCTTGTTTCGCAGAGCGGTATCAGGCAAAATACGTTGCTTCTGCCGCGGCAAACCAACCCGCGGAGGGGGAGCGTGCATGCATCGTATTGCCGCAAAGCAACAGTTGTCCGACGAGGTCTTCCGCATGGAGATCGAGGCGCCGCTGATCGCCGCGGAACGCAAGCCGGGACAGTTCCTGATCCTGCAGGTAGACGAACGCTGGGGCGAGCGCATTCCGTTGACGATCGCCGACGCCGATCCCGCGGCCGGCACGGTCACGATCGTCTTCCAGACGGTCGGACGCACCACGCACCTGCTGGCCGCCAAGCAGGCGGGCGACAGCGTGCCGGCGTTGCTCGGTCCGCTGGGCCGCCCCACGCACATCGAGAAGTTCGGTCACGTGGTCTGCGTGGGCGGCGGCATCGGCACCGCCCCGCTCTATCCCATCGCGCAGGCCATGAAGGCCGCCGGCAACCGCCTCACCGTCATCGTCGGCGCGCGCAGTCGCCCGCTGGTCATCATGGAAGCGGACATGCGGCGGATCGCCGACGAACTGATCGTCGTCACCGACGACGGCTCCCATGGCCGCAAGGCCCTGGTGACGGAGCCGCTCAAGGAGCTGTGCTCCCGGACGCCGCCGCCCGACTGCGTTGTGGCCATCGGTCCGCCCATCATGATGAAGTTCTGCGCCGAGACCACGCGGCCATTCGGAGTCAAGACCATCGTCTCGCTCAATACCATCATGATTGACGGCACCGGCATGTGCGGGGGCTGCCGCGTGACGGTCGGCGGCCAGACCAAGTTCGTCTGCGTGGATGGCCCCGAATTCGATGGCCATCAGGTTGACTTCGACAACATGATGAAGCGCCTGCGCGCCTACAAGACGCGCGAAGATGACGATCACCACAAATGCCACCTCGATCTCAAACTGAAATGACGACTCCTACCGAACTCGACCGCCTGGCTGAGACCAGACTGGCGGAACTGGCCGGCAAGACGCTGACGCCGCGCGATCGCATGGTCATCCCCGCGCAGGAGATGCCGTGCCAGGCGCCGGAGGTGCGGCGCGGCAACATGTCCGAAGTGGCGTTGGGTTACAGCGCCGCCCAGGCGCGCCTGGAGGCTCAGCGCTGTCTCCAGTGCAAGAACGCGCCCTGCGTCAACGGTTGTCCCGTGCGCATCCGCATACCTGACTTCGTCAAGGCCATCGCCGAAGAGCGCATGGGAGAGGCCGTCGCCATCATCCGCGAGAACAGCCTGCTGCCGGCCGTCTGCGGCCGCGTCTGTCCCCAGGAGACGCAGTGCCAGGAGCCCTGCACGCTCGGCAAGGCGCTCAAGGACCGCGATCGCGCCGTCGCCATCGGCCGGCTCGAACGCTACGTGGCCGACCTCGATCGCGCTGCCGGCCAGATGCACCTGCCCGCGATACCGCCGGCCACCGGGCGACGCGTCGCCGTGATCGGCAGCGGCCCCGCCTCGATCACCGTCGCCGCCGACGTCCGCCGCGCCGGTCACGCCGTCACCGTCTTCGAGGCCTTTCACAAGGCCGGCGGCGTGCTGGTCTACGGCATTCCCGAGTTCCGCCTGCCCAAGGCGATCGTGCAGTACGAACTGGATGCGTTGGCCGCCATGGGCGTCGAGATCCGGACGAACTTCGTGGTCGGTCGCACGCGGCGCCTGCGCGATCTGCTCGACAAGGACGGCTATGACGCCGTGTTCGTGGGCTCGGGGGCCGGCCTGCCGAAGTTCATGAACATTGAGGGCGAGAACCTGGTCGGCGTTTTCTCGGCCAACGAGTACCTGACACGCGCCAACCTGATGCGCGCCTACGATCGCGAACACGCCCACACGCCGATCTTCAACTCCAAGAAGGTGGCCGTGCTGGGCGGCGGCAATGTCGCCATGGATGCCGCGCGCATGGCGCTGCGGCTGGGGGCCGAGGAGGTCAAGCTGATCTACCGCCGCACCGAGAAGGAGATGCCGGCCCGCGTCGAGGAGGTGGCCCACGCGCGCGAAGAGGGCGTCATCTTCCACATGCTGCAAAACGCCAAGCGCATCCTGGGCGACGAGCAGGGCCGCGTGCGCGCGATGGAGTGCCTGCGTTACGAACTGGGCGAACCGGACAGTTCCGGCCGGCGCAGTCCCGTGGAGATCAAGGGCAGCGAGTTCACGCTGGAAGTGGACACGGTCATCGTAGCCATCGGCAACGAATCGAACCCGCTGATCAGCCAGACGACCGAGGGCCTGCGGACGGACCGTCACGGGCGCATCGTCGTGGACGAGCATGGTCAAACCTCGCTGGACCGCGTCTATGCCGGCGGCGACATCGTGCTGGGCGCCGCCACCGTCATCCTGGCGATGGGCGAGGGCCGCCGCGCCGCCGCCGCCATCAATGCCAGACTGAGCGGCGCATGCCAAGCGTCAAGCTAACCCAGAAGCAGATCGAGAGCTGGTGCGGCGCGGCTGTCTATGCCGAGGCCGAAGCCAAGGTCAAACGCGGCGAAGTGCGCCGCGCCGACCTGGCGCCGCCCTGGATCGAAGGCCTGCTGGCGCGCGCCGCCGGCGACCTGCGTTGCCGCTTCAAGTTGCTCGATAACGGGCTCGTCGAGAGTCACTGTCCCTGCCGCGCCAACCGCGAACACGGCCTGATCTGCAGTCATGTGGCGGCCCTGGCGATCAGCGTCATGCGCCGCGCCGCCGATCCCGGGCGCGAACAGCGCTATCAGGAAGAGCAGCGCCGCGCGCGGCGTATGGCCGACAGCATGGCGGCAACCATAACGCGCGATCCGCATGGGCGTCCCGCCCGCCTGCTGCTGGCGTTACCGGAAGATTGGCGCGGGCAGTTCGACGCCGGCGCCGTGACGCTGCGGTGCGCCTTCCAGTTCGACAGCGCGGGGGCCGCCGCGCCGGCGGCGCCCGAGGCGCTGCCTTCCCGCACGGCGCTGCGGCTTTCGCCGGCGGACGACAACGTGCTCTGCGTGCTGGAGGACATCGCCGAGAACGGCCTCAAGGGGACGCTGACG
>JAQULY010000502.1 GCA_028718445.1 Kiritimatiellia bacterium | reverse complement strand
ATTCGCGCGGAGATAGTCGGCAAGGTGAAGCGCGGCGAAGATCTGGTGGCGAACGTTGAGCTGGTTGCCGATGGAAAGATTAACGACGAAGAAAAGCACTTCCTGCGGGTGGCGGTGACCGGACCGGACGGAAAGGAGGTGACGGCCCTGCGGCGGTTTGTCTTTGTTGCCGCCGGGAAAGGCGAAGTCCGGCTTCCGATAGCTTATGACGATCCGGCGGGCCGCTGGACCATTGTTCTGAAGGACGTCGCTACAGGACTGGAGAAACGGCTGACCGTTGGGTTGCATTAGGGGGTGGCCGTGCCGAGGCGGAGGTCAACTTGACGCAAGATGAAGCAGACAATGGTGTTTGTCTGTTTCCACGAACGGTGTTCCCATGGCGGGTATGCAGTTGGGACATGCACAAACAGGGTGATCGTTTACATTGTCATCGGCCGAGCCGGTACGGTAGATTAGGCGACTAAAAGGCGCCCTATGTTCCCAGCCCGCGACCAATTCTCATGGCTCGAATCGCACGCCCGCCGGGTAGTCGAGCACTGCCGGCGCGTCGCGCCAACGATTCCCGGTTTCGCCGAAACGCCCGTTCCGTTCTACGTGCCCGGCGGCGACGATAAGTACCCGAGCTTCTGGGTGCGGGATTTCGTCATGCAGTGCCGGTCAGGTTGCATCCCCCTGGACGAGATGCGGACGCTGCTGCGGCTGATTCTCCACAATCAGAATGGCCCGCGCCGGCGCGACTTGGCCAACGGGCTGCGCGTGGATCCCTGGGCGATTCCCGACCACATCAACCTGCCGGGGGTGGGTGACGCCGCTTTCCATGAGCGGTTCGGCATCGGCGCCGTCTACTTCCCAGGTTCCTACGACCCCAGCGACAACCAGGGGACTGGCGTCATGGGCCTCCGGCCGGCGGATGACGACATCTATGAAACGGTCGATCTGGCGCGCATGGTGATGGGAAGCGGAAATGACCGCGAGAAAGCCGATTTCCTGCGCTGGAAGGTCAAGGATGTTTCCGTTTTCGAACGTCTGAGCAATGGGATGCAGGCCATGACCGTGCATCCGGAATCGGGACTGTGCTGGAATCGGCCCGACAATTGGGCGGCGGCCAGTTTCCATGACGGTCTGAAGCCCATGGGCATGGTGGCGATCACCTCGTGCTACCGGTTCCGCGCCGCGCGCACGATGGCGGAGTTCAGCCGGTTGCTTGGCGATCCGGAACAGGCGAAACGGTATGAAGCCATGGCGGAAACAATTGCCGCGTCGCTGGCGAGGCATTGCCGGATGCCGTCCGGCTGGCTGATGGCATCCACGGAAGTCAACCGGCAGCCGGACGTGTGGTCCACGTCCATGGCCGTCTGCTTCGGCATCCTTCAAGGCGAGGCGAAGACGGCCGCCTGCAACGCCATGCTCAAGGCTTATCGCGACGGCTCGGTTGCCCGGTTCGGCTACCTGCGACATATCCCGATCTTTGCCGATGCGGTTCCAGGGGAGAGCTTGTGGGTTGATGGGTCGGAGATGGTCAAGCTTGGGTTTGGCGTCTACCAGAACGGCGGTTACTGGCCGCAACCGGTCGGCTATTATGTTTTTGCGTTGGCCCAGGTGGACCGGGAAGCCGCCCTTCAAATGGCCCGCGAGTTCATCGACCACACCCGCGCCCGAGCCGAAGCCGGAGCGCCTTTCGAATGGATCAACCCGGATCTCGATCCGCCGCGGCAGGAAGGCCGATGGTATGGACCCTCCGCGGCATTGCCGCTGGAGGCGTTCAAGGGGGAACTGTCAAGAGTGTTATGAAAAATACGGAGAGGATGCAACGCATGAAACACGAAGGATCGTCGCGGCGGAAACATGAGTATGGTCGGTTCGATGAGGCGGCGCGCGAGTATGTGATCGCAACCCCACTCACGCCACGGCCATGGGTGAACTACCTCTCGACCCGCCGCATGGGCGCACTGGTCAGCCAGGGCGCCGGCGGCGTGGTCTGGCACGTCAATCCCGAGAATCGGCGCATCTCGCGTTACGATTTCATGGGTCTGCCTGAGGATCGTCCCGGCTTTTACGTCTACATTCGCGAAGCCGACGGCACCGTCTGGAACCCATCTTTCCAGCCCTGCCAGACTCCCCTCGACAACTGGGAATGCCGGCATGGCATGGGCTACACGCGTTTCCTGGCGCGGCGCCAGGGGCTGGAGGCCGAGCTGACCTTCCTGGTACCGGTCAACGGCGACGCCATGCTGTGGGATCTGACGGTGCGCAACAACCGGAAGAAAGCGGAGACGCTGTTCATCGCCAATTATCTGGAGTTCAGTCTGTTCGAGTACTACAAGGAGGTGCTCGGTTGGATCGTGCTGCGGAATCAGATTCAGTTCCGGTTCGATCCGGCCGTCCAGGCCATCAAGTACCACTATTTCGTTCACCAGGCGGCCAACACAAATCCCGTGTTCCTCTCCGGCAGCGGCAAGCCGGTCGGGTTCGATTGCGATCGCGCCGCCTTCATCGGGCGTGGGCGCGATACCTCCAACCCGCTGGCAGTTGAGCGGGGACGTCTGGGCCGCACGGAACTGCCGAACGGCGGCTTGGGAATCGGCAGCCTCGGCTATCGTGTGACGCTCAAGCCGGGCGCGGCACGGCGCATCGTCTGGACCGTCGGGGCGGCCGACACCTGGGAGGAAGCCGACCGCGTGGCGCTGCATTACAAGGATTTTGCCGCCGTGGACGCGGCCAGAGAGGGCCTGCGAACCTTCTGGGATGGGTTCCTGGGTTCGTTCCAGACGGACCTTGGTGACGCACCCATCCGCAACATGATCAACACCTGGAATCCATACGGCACCTATGCGACCTTCTACCGCGACCGTGACATCTCCACGGAACTGCCGGGCCTGTCCAGCGGCATACGCTTCCGCGACGCGATGCAGAACTGCATGTCGGCCTGCCATCTCTATCCCCCGGAAGCGCAGGCACGCATCGAATTGATCCTGCGCCATCAGAAAGCCGACGGTAGCGCGCCGAATTCCTTCATGCCGGACGCGCCGGTGCAGCCGCATCAGGGCGAACTCCGCTGCGACAACCCGGTGTGGTCGCCCATGACGGTCTACGGGTACGTGGCGGAGACGGGTGATCTCGGTTTCCTTGACAGGCGCCTGCCCTATCTGAATGGAGGGGAGGGGACGGTTTATGAGCACCTGATGGGCGGGCTGCGCCAGATCGCGCGCGACAGCGGCGCGCACGGACTGCCGTTGTTGAAGGGCCGGGACTGGGATGACCACGTCTGCCTTTTCGCCGAAGAGGGCGCTGAGAGCGTGATGACCGCCCAGAATTGGTGTTACGCCGCGCGGCTCATGCGCGAACTGGCGGCCAAGTGCGGCCGGCAGAAGGATGTGGACTGGATAGACGCCCGTCTGGCCGCTTACACCGAGGCGCTGAACGCGCACGCCTGGGACGGAGCGTGGTATCGCCAGATACTCTACAAGGGCAAGCGCATCCCGCTGGGCAGCAAGGCGCGGCGCGAAAACAAGATCTACATCAATACCCAGGCCTGGGCCGTGATTTCCGGCACGGCCACCGGCAAACGCGGCATCGCCTGCATGGATCGGATGCGTGCGCTCCTCGATAGCGATGTCGGCATCAAGTTCCTGGTGCCGCCCTACACCGGCATCCCGGAGCCGGAGGACCGCCTGATCTCCAACGGTCCCGGTCTCGGGGAGAACGGCGGCGTCTTCATCCAAGCCAATTGCTGGGCGATCATGGCCGAGTGCATGTTGGGCCGCGGCGACCGCGCCTGGGAGTACTACCGCAAGCTGTCGCCGCCGGTGATCTCGCGGCACGTGGGGCCCGACCGCTATCTGAACGAACCTTACATGTATTCCTCGCACATCGTGGCCGATCCCGATCCGCGGCGCGGCATGGCAAACCTGAGCTGGCTGACCGGCACCGTGAACTGGATGTACATCGTGGCCACGCAGCACATACTCGGGGTGCGACCCACGCCGGCAGGACTGCGCGTAGCGCCCTGCCTGCCGCGCGCCATCGAGCATGTGAAGGTGCACCGGCGCTTCCGCGGCGCCACCTACGACATCGCGATCGAGCACTGCGGTGGCGCCCGCCGCGAAGTCATCTTCAACGGCGCGCGGCTGAAGGGCGACCTGCTGCCGCTGCTGCCGGCCGGCGAACGCGCCGAAGTGCTGGTGAAGTGTTGTTGAGAGAGGAGACCATCTTTCATGAGA
>JAQULY010000501.1 GCA_028718445.1 Kiritimatiellia bacterium | reverse complement strand
GGGTCTTGCCGGGCACCCAGCCGTCCTTGACCGCGCGCGCCCAGTCTTTGGGGAACTTCTTGGACTGGCCGATGATGACGTTGATGCCATTGTCCTTCATGTTCAGCGACTGGGCCGGGCCCTGTACGCCGTAGCCGATCACCGCCACCACTTCCTTTTTGAGCACCTTGCGGGCCTTGGCGAGCGAGAACTCCTTGCGCATGACGACGGTTTCCTGCACGCCGCCAAAATCAATCTTAGCCATGATTATTGAATCTCCTAGCCGGCCCTGCCACCGTGGCAACGCCGCATCCCTCGTGGGAAAACGTCCGATACTGTAGCCTGTGCCGCGCGGAAATGAAAGCTCTTTTGCATTTCCCGGCGCATTTCGCTATTCTGCATGGGCGTGAGGAGGGCGCGGCCGCCTGTTTCCGTGCCGCGTGGCTCTTCGCGAAAACTGACGTTGGAACCATGAAACGCAAGATCCTATTGGTGGATGACGACGCCAGCCTGCTCGCGACGCTTGGCGATTTCCTGGAGAACGAGGGCTATCAGGTCTCCAAGGCCGAAAGCGGCGAGGAAGCCATGGCAATCCTGTCGGCGGTCCGGCCCGACCTGATCGTGCTGGACATGAGCATGCCGGGTATGGGCGGCATGGGCGTGCTTGACCGCCTGACCCGTCACGACGGCAGCCTGCGCTATCCGGTGCTGGTGCTGACCGCGCGCGCCACCATGGCCGAGTACTTCGCCGACAAACAGGTGGACGGCTTCATCGCCAAGCCCTGCGATCCCGAGGATCTGCTGCTGGAGATCAGCCGCATTCTCTTTCAGCGCGGCAGCGATGCCGCCGCGGTGGTCGCAAGCCAGGCGCGCACCGTCGTGCTGCTGGGCGATTCGGACAAGACCAGGCACACGGCCATGCGCCAGGCGCTGACCGACGCCGGTTTCGAGGTCACCGGCATCTTCCGCGGGCCGGACCTGTTGGAGGCCGCCATCCTCGAACCGCCCGCCGCCATCGTCATGCGCCTGGAAATGGATGGCCAGAGCGCCGATTCGATCCTGCCGTTGCTGGCTCAGATGAACTCGACGCGCGCGGTGCCGGTGGTGGTCTATGGACTCGGCGCCCCCGATGCGCGCATCGAGCACGTCGCCGCGCTCGACGACCAGCGCTGTCTGGCGCTCTCCTCCGACCTGCCGGAGTCGGTGGTCACGGCGGTACGCAAGGTCTTGGCGGAGAATGCCACGGCCTGACGGATGGACCGGCGTTAAGGAACAGACTATGCGGTGCCCCAAATGCGGTCATCAGGACGACAAGGTGCTGGACAGCCGCGCGGCGCGCGAAGGCCTGGCCATTCGGCGGCGGCGCGCCTGCCTGGCCTGTGGACAGCGTTTCACCACCTACGAGGAGATCGTCAAGGACGCCTTGCGCGTCGTTAAACGTGATGGACGCCACGAGGAGTTCAGCCGCCTGAAGCTGATGAGCGGCATCATGCGCGCCTGCGAGAAGCGCCCGGTCAGCCCGGAGCGCATCGAGGAACTGGTGGACGAGATTGTCGAGGAAATCGAGCAGCAGTTCGATGCCACCGTGCCCAGCCAGACCATCGGCGAGAAGGTCATGCAGAAACTGGAGAAACTCGACGAGGTCGCCTACGTGCGCTTCGCGTCGGTTTATCGCCGTTTTGCCGACGTCAACCAGTTCATGAACGCCATCCGAGAAGTGGTGGACAAGACGTGATCTACCGGGACGATGACGATGCCGCGCAACCCTCCGGCGGCGGAGCGTCCAGGCTGTTGCCGCGCCTGTTGCGCGAGATGGCCGAATCGGCGGGCGAGGCGTTGCCGCTGTCCGAAACGCAAGTCGAGGAACTGGCGCGGGCGGTTGATGCCTTTATCGCCCAGCAGGGCGGTCAGCCGGATGCCGACAACGCACCCTACGTGGCCATGCTGGCTTCGCGCGCCCTGAACTCGCTGGGCGCAGGCGACGTCGCCAAACGACTGCTGGTCTATGGCACGGGTCTGCTGCGCCCCGCGCTATGGGAAATCTCGCTGGACGACGCCATGTGGGTGCTGGATCTGCGCCGTCTCACCGTGGCCTCCGGCGCGCCGCTGGAGCTGACCCTGTTCCGCTGCCTGGATGTCGTCGTCTCCGCCACGGCCGACGTCTGGGACGCGACGCGCGGCGCCGGGATGCTGGGCCTGCGGCACGTGTGCGGCGTGGCGGCGGAGATGCTTAACCGCGGACTGCACACGCCCGAGGCGCGTCGCCTGGCCGACGACCTCGGCGCGCACGTTGCGGCGCAACTCGAAGCGCTACGCGCCGCGCGCTGCTGGCAGCAAACGCCTGAGGTCGTCAACCTCGATTTCTGACAGGCACCGAAGGGAAGATGGATGATCTCGGAAGCTCGCATTCGTCAGGAACTCGACAACGTTCTCGACAGCACCGACTTCAAAGGGTCCGGGCGGCGCAGCGCCGGCAAGGTGCGCGACAGCTATGTGCTGCCCGACGGCCGCCGCGTGCTGGTCGCCACGGACCGGGTGTCGGCTTTCGACTGCGTGCTGGGTACCATTCCCTTCAAGGGCCAGGTGCTCAACCAACTGGCGGCCTTCTGGTTCGAGTCCACGCGCCAAACCGCCGCCAACCACATGCTGGCCGTGCCCGATCCCAATGTAATGGTGGTGGCCGAATGCGAGCAGTTGCCGCTCGAGTTCATCGTGCGCGGCTACATCACCGGCGTGACCAAAACCTCAGCCTGGTACAACTACCAGCGGGGCTTGCGCAACCTCTGCGGCAACCCGCTGCCCGAGGGACTGCGCAAGGACCAGCGGCTGGAACGCCCCATTCTGACGCCCACCACCAAGCACGAGGCACACGACCGCAATATCTCGCGCGCCGAGGCTCTGGCGGAAGGGCTGCTCACGGCCGCGCGCTTTGACGAGGCCGCGGACATCTGCTTCCGGTTGTTCGACGCCGGCGTGCGCCACGCCGCCGCGCGCGGCCTGATCCTCGTGGACACCAAGTACGAACTGGGCCTGCTGAACGGCAAGATCGTCGTCAGTGACGAGATCCACACACCCGACTCATCGCGTTACTGGTATGCCGACAGCTACGAGCGCCTCTTCGCCGCGGGCGAGGATCAGCGCAAACTAGACAAGGAATACGTGCGCGAATGGCTGGCGGCGCGCGGCTTCCGGGGTGACGGCACGCCGCCGCCCCTGCCGGACGACGTGCGTGTCGAGGCGGCCAGGCGCTACATCATGGCCTACGAGCAGGTCACCGGGCTGGAGTTCAAGCCGGTCGAGGGACCGATTCGCGAGCGTGTCAGGTGCGCGGTCGCGGCCATCGGCAAGGCGTAGCCCGCTATTCTCCTTCGACGAAGTCGCTCTGCAACCGCACCAGCCGATCGGATAGCGCCTCACGGGTGATGTGTCCTTGCGCCGCCGCAATGGACGAAGACTCCAGCAACGCCAGCACGTTGTCGAGACGTTCCAGGCGCGCGCGGTCGCGCCACTCCGCCAGCCTGATCGATCCTCCCCCGGCCAGCAGCAACAGCGTGGCGGCGGCGGCTAGCCACCAGACCTGCCGCCGAAGGCGGAGCCGCATTGCCTGCCGCTGCGCCGCCACCCGGCACAGTGACCGGACGGCCGATGCGGCCGGCGGCGGCTCGGCCAAGGCTGCACGCGCCAGATCCGCGATGCGCCCGGCATCGTGCCGCCACGTCTGCGTCCGCGCAAGCTCCTCGGAAGTCAGCTCGGCTTCGCCGGAGTTCGCCAGCAGGGCCTTGATTTCGAGATCGTCAGACATCGAGACAGCCCTCCAGTTCTCTGCGCAGTTTGGTCACCGCATAGTGCATTCTGCCCAAGGCAGTGTTCAGCGGAATCTTCAACATCTCCGCGATCTCTGCGAAACTCAATTCCTGTTGCGTCCGCATCGCAAACACCTCGCGCTGCTCGGCCGGCAGCGCCGCCACCAACGTCTCCACCCGGCGTCGCAGCTCCTCGGCCGCCAGGCGGTCCGCCGGCGGCGGAGCGCCGTCCGCCAGCCTTTCGCGCCACGCCGGTGCGTCCGCATCGCCGGCATCCAGGCTCAGCAGCGGATGCCGGCGGCGCGCCCGGTCAATCAGCCAGTGGCGCGCGGTGGTCGTGAGCCCCGCCCGGAAGCATCCGCCGCGGAAGCGCCCCGTATGACGTATGGCCCGCAGCCAAGTATCCTGAAAGGCGTCATCCGCGTCCGCCCCACCTCC
>JAQULY010000500.1 GCA_028718445.1 Kiritimatiellia bacterium | reverse complement strand
CGAGCGCCTCTTCGGGTCCGCGACCGCGATCGGGCGGACCATCAAGGACCGCCTTCGCCGCGAGGTGGGTCTGACGGCGTCGGTCGGCGTGGCGCCCAACAAGTTCCTGGCCAAACTGGCCAGCGACCTCGAGAAGCCGGACGGTTTCGTCGTGATCGAGGCCGCGGACGCGCGCGACCGGCTGGCCGCGCTGCCGGTGCGCAAGCTGTGGGGCGTGGGCGAGGTCAGCGAGCGCGAGCTGCGGCGCCACGGTATCCGGACGATCGGCGATCTGACGCGCGCGCCGCGTTCGCTCCTGGAGGGTTGTTTCGGCGAACACGCCGCGCAGTTGCTGGATCTGGCGGCGGGACGCGACGAGCGTCCGGTCGTCCCCGCGCACGAGGCGAAATCGATCGGCAACGAGGTGACGTTCGCTGCGGACATCGCCGACCCGGAGGAACTGCGCGGGGTGCTCGATCATCTGGCGGAGAAAGTCGCCTGGCGGTTGCGCCGGCACGGTCTGCGCGGCCGCACGGTAACCGTCAAAGCGCGCTTTCCCGATTTCGCCACGCACACGCGCAGCGAAACCCTGCCGCAGACGACCTGCAGCACGGCAACGATCCGCGCCGTCGCGCGCGAACTGCTGGAACGCCGGCTCGATCGCCGCGGCCGACCGTTGCGCCTGGTGGGGGTGGCCGTAAGCCAGCTCGAAGGCCGCGCGGCGGTCCAGGGCGAGCTGTTCAGCGATCCGGCCGGCGCCCGGGAGGCGGCTCTGGACAGCCTGGTCGACCGGGTGCGCGACCGGTTCGGCCCCCTGTTGCGGCGCGGCGGCCGGTGATCCCGGCGCCGCGCGCGGCAGCGGTCGCAAGAGGTCAAATGCTTGTCTGGTAGCAGGTTCTCCGCAAGGCCCGACCAACGCAACGCTCAAGCTCGCCGCCGGCCTGCCGATGTCTACCCCGTATGTGACGCGGTCTTCGACTCCGCGATGGATGCTCGCCTGTGTCCGATCTCAAGGACAAGATCATGCAGGCCATGCGCAGCTTGCCGCCGTTGCCGCTGACGGTGCAGAAGCTGCTGGCGGTGATGAACGACGAGGACAGTTGCGCCGACGACGTGACCCGGGTGCTCAGCAGCGACCAGGCTCTGGCCGGCAAGGTCCTCAAACTGGTCAACAGCAGCTACTACGGCATGAGCGGCGAGGTTGCCACGATCACCCGCGCGGTGGTCGTGCTCGGCTTCAGCGGCGTGCGCAACATGGCCATGGGATTCGGCATGGTCTCGGCGATGAAGAGCCTGGGCTCGTCGAGCATGGCGGCGTTCTGGGAGCATGCCCTGGCGGCCGGCGCCGGCGCCCGGGCCATGGCCGAACAGCTCGGCGGCGGCCAGGATCCCGAGGAAGCCTTCATCGCCGGCCTGATGCACGACATCGGCCACGTCGTGCTGGCGACCGCGGCGCCGGACGCCTGGCGCGGAGTCCAGGACGCGGCGCTGGCCAGCGGCGATATCATCGGTCTGGAGAAAGAAGCCTTCGGCATGAGCCACGCGGCGGTCGGGCAGCGGCTCATGTGTTACTGGCAGTTGCCGGAAGCCCTGCAGAACGCGGCCCTGAACCACCACGATCTCAAGTTGGCGGCCGGCCGCGAGCAGCCGTTGACCACGCTCGTTGCCTTGGGTGACCTACTGGCCTGCATTCACGGGGGAGGCTTCGAACGACCGCTCGCCGAGGCGGACCTCGCGCGGCTGCTGCGCCTGCACTGTCTGGAGATGACGCACGTACGCTCGGCGCTCGGCAGCATGGACCACAAAATCGCCGAGATGCAGGTGTTCCTGCGGATCGCCGACGACGGCGACCACGCGCCAGCGGCGGCGGCCGCCGCGGCAGGGTCCGCCGGCGCCGTCGTCGTCCTGAGCACGGACACCGAGCGCGTGGCCTGGGTGACCGGCCTGCTCCAACATTTCGGACACACGATCTTTCCGCTGAAAGCGTACTTCAACCAGGGCCCGGGCCACGAAGCAGTCCAACTCGTGGTGCTCGATCCGAACTGCGCCACCAACCAGCAGCTCGCCAAGATCCTGCCGTTTTTGGACAATCAGCCGGCCGTGACCTGCATTTTGCGGGACGGCTCTGAGAGTCCGCTGGGGGACAAACTCGCGGCCACGCATCCGGTGTTGCCGTACGTGTTCTCGCGGCATGACATCCTGGCGATCCTGGCGACCAGGGTCGAGGTGTGAGGAGCCGGCGAATCAAGCCGGGGCAGGCGAACTGACTCCGCGCGGCGCCGGTCGCTGCTTGGCCAGCGCCGCGCCGATGATCGCCAAGTACATCAGCATGGACTCTGCATCGCCGAAATACCACTCTGTCAGGCCGGCGACGAAAAACCCTGTCCACGCTCCGATCGCGCCCAGGGTCCAGGCTTGCTGCACGGACGACACCGAGTCGCCGAGCCGCCGCCAAGTTCGCCAACGCTGCAGCAACAGCACCAAGGGCCAGACGGTGAATGCCATGGCCAGGCAGAACCCCGGGATGCCCCAGATGACCGCCAGCATCACCGGATTGCTGTGCATGTGGCCGTAGTAGACTGTGTCGGCGCCGCCGAAGTACTGCGGCGCCGTGTTCAGGAGATCGTGATCGCCCACACCCAGCAGCGGGTGTTGTTTGACCATCTCCCAGCCGCCGCGCCACATCTCGAGCCGCGCGGCGGTATTGTGTAGATCCTGCAAGTTGGCCAGATCCAGGCGCTCGGGCAGGCGGCCGCTGAGCGAGCCGGCCGGCAGGCGGGGCATGAGTACCGTCAGCGCGACCAGCGCGACAGCCAGCACCCCGGCGAGTCTGGGACGCGCCAGGATCAACATCGCGCCGAGACCCGCCAGCGTTCCCAGCCAGGCGCTGCGGGTCATGGTCAGCAGCAAGGCCGTGGCGATGGGCAGGGCGGCCACGGCCACGAGCGCGCGGAACCGGCGCTTTTCGCTCTCCACCACGAGAAACCCGCAAGCGGTCAAGAGAACCAGCATCAGCAGACAGCCGCTCGTCATCGGGTTGGACATGTCGCCGAAGCGGACCACGAACAATGTTCCCATCTCACGTCCGATGCTGAGCAGGCCGCGCAGGCTGACAGCAACGGTGCCTAGCAGCATGGCGAGAAAAAGCAGCCGGCGCCGCCAGTCGCAATCGGAGACAGCGGCAACCACCCAGATAGTGGTAAACAGGTAGAACCGGCGATAGAAGACCAGCGACTGACCTGGATTACTGGAGAAAGGGATGTTCAGCAGCGCCCAACCAGCCAAAGCCAAGGTGATCCAGCCCAACCCCGTGCCAGCGAATTTGTCACCGCGCACGAAGCGACGGTAGAGCAAGACGCCCAGGCCCAGGCCGAGGCATATCTGGCTGACGGCAATCGAGAGGCTGGCGGCAACCATTAGAACCAGCACCAGAACGAAGTGCAGGTCGCTGCGGTGCCTGGAGTGAATCGATGGCAATGCTCTGTGTATCATTGCGAGATCTTACCGTCTCCGCTTTCGAGGCACAAGGAAGCAAGCATCAGCAGGACTTCCGCAGCGAAGCCCGCCATTGACGGTCTAGCCCCAGCAGGCGGTTGAAAAACTGGGCTCGGCCAGAGCCAGTGTTTCAACAACCTGCCAGGTCCATCATCAGCCGTCTCGCTTTTGGACATCGGGAGCGGACCGCGTCTTCAGTCCGCGATAGAGATCGGCATAGCGTTGGGCGACTGCCGGTAGGTTGAACTCCGCAATGACTCTTTCGCGCGCGGCTTGGCCGAGAGCCTGCCGAGCCGATTGCGGCAAGGCCAGGATTTCCGCCATGGCCGCGGTCAAGGCCGCCTCATCATCCGCGGGGACCACGCGGCCGGTGCTGCCAAGGATGGCTCCAGAATCGCCGACATCGGTTGCGACGCAGGGCAAACCGCAGGACATCGCTTCTCCCAGGACATTCGGGAACGCTTCACCCCGCGACGAGGAAACAAGGAGATCGCAAACGGGCAATAGGCGGGCGATATCCTGTCGTTCACCGAGCACGTGAATGCGGTTTTCAAGGGCGAGGTCTGTGATAACGCCGCGCAACTCCTGATTGTCGAAGTTGACGCCGTGTCCCATCAGCAACAGGTGGGCGCGGGGCTCCCGCTGCGACAGGTGTTTAAAGCTGCGGATCAGGCCTGCATGATTTTTGATGGGATGGTAACGGGCAACGTGGGCGATCAAGAGGGCGGCATCAGGTAAGGCCAGACCGG
>JAQULY010000499.1 GCA_028718445.1 Kiritimatiellia bacterium | reverse complement strand
TTTTCAGCGTCTTGCGCTGCACTTCCAGCGTGCCCTCCTCTTTCAGCAGGTCGCGCAACCTGTCGGCCTTGTGCGGGCTGGGAGCCAGGATGCGCGCCCACTCCCGCGACGCTTCGGCACACACGCCCTCGATGACGGCTCGGTATTCGCCGAGATGCGCGCGGTCAGGGCTACCGGCGTCCTTTTCGATAATGCCCCAGCCGGCAGGCGTTGCCGCTGCTTCGGACACTTTCTTCGGTCTTGGCATGGTTTCCTCCATTGGGGGTATAAGCTCGCCGGCCACCAGCAGCTCCGGCAACGTCAGGGCTGGCCCTTCACCGGCACATTCAGTACAAAGCGACGGATCGCGCTGGCTTACGGCGGAGATGCCCTCGATGGGCATACGGATGCCGCACGTCCGGCACTTGTGCGAGTTGGCCGGCACGACGATGGGCGGCAGTGGCGAGGCGACGGCGGCCACGTCAAAACTCCAGGCGCTGGCCCAGCTCACGCACTTCTGGCATGTGCGGCTTCACGCCTCCTCCCCGCCCGGCCCGCTGTCGGCGAGCGCGACGTCGGCTAGTTCGCTTAGGAGAATGTCCGTTACCTGCTCGGGGTCGTGTGCAAACAGGGCCGCCATGATACGGTCTATCCAATGCAGCACGGTTTCCGGCGACCCCATCATCTCGTCCATCAGGTCGTCATAGCCATGCCCGTAGCGGAAGTAGCTGTCGCGCATAGTGGCGATGATGGTGGTTAGTTCGTCCAGTCGGTGAATGGCCTCCATCCCGGCGAAGTAGTTAAGCTCCACTGCGCTCTTGATGTTTCCCGGCGGTTGCGTTTTATCAACTCGCGTCATGGTTTCTGCCTCCCGTGGTCTACCTCGTCTTCATCGGCTTCCGCGTACCAAGCTGGCAACTTGTAGGTTGGCGTCAGCACTTCCAAGTTCTTGAACCGCCAGCGAACAGGCGAAATAACCCTGCCGTCAAGCGTCTCCCACCCACCCACATAACGAGCCAATAGGCGCTCGCCGCTCGAAAGCTCTACCTCACACTGTACGCCCGGCTTGTGGTCAACTGCATCACGCCAATCGTCAATGATGCCCATCACGCCTCCTGCTCTGCCGGCCCGCTGTCGGCGAGCGCGACGGGCGGCAACGGCTCCGGCATCCAATGGGTATACGGTCCCCGCAACTTCCCGCGCCACTCGCCAGTCGAGCTTATGAAGCCGGTATTCACTACCCCGTGCGCGGTGACTAACACGCTCTTTAGAGGTTCTGGCAACCCGTCATCAACGCTGATCCACTCTCGGGCCAGCGCCGCCTCCAGCTCCCGCACGCGGGCGCGGAGCCGGTCGCTTGTTTCGCGTTCATCCAGGTACTTTCCGTACCACTTGCTGTTTTGTGTCACGTCAACCTCCTGCCCGGCATTACCCGGCCGGGCGCGGGTTCCATTCGACGCCAGAAGGTAGTCACCCCCTTTGCCCATCCGGGCCGGGCTAGGACTCCTGCTTCGTCAGCGTCGCCACGGCTTCGGCCTGGCTCTTGCCATCGGCGACGAGCTGCGCGTACTCCGCCAGCGTCGCCCGGTGCTGGCGCGCCTCATCAGCACGAGTCGGGTAAGACAGGTTGAGCAGCGCCATCGTGTCCTCCACGTCTTGCGGCGACGCGTAGAACGGCGTCTCTTTGACGACGGCGGCATAGAACGGTTTGTCGCCGTTGCCGGAGTCGTTCGCGGGCGTTGCTGCCTGCTTCTGCTGTTTCGGCTGACGCGGGTCGCGGCCGGCATTACCGTCGTCATCCTCGCCGGTTGTAATGCCCAGCGCGGCGCTCAGCCCGTAGCGCCGCAGATAACTGATGATGCTGCCGGCGACCTGCGCCTGGCTTTTACCCCGCTCGTCGCCGAGCGGCAGGAACACGGTGTCGGCGAGCCACTCGCCAGATGAGTGCATCAGCACCGTCGTCAGTCCGATGGCGTTGCCGTCGCCGGCGGGAAACTGCGCCACGCTCAACTCGTTGGCGGCAAGCGGTTCGCGGGCCGCGTCCCAAATTGCGCCGAGGTCGGCGTAGCGGTTTTTTAGAAACGGGTTGACGGCGTTTTCCTCAGCGCGCTTCATTTGCGATTGTGCGCGCGCCAGGGCCGCCGCCAGATTTCCGAGTGCTTCACTGCGTTGCATGGTCATCCTCCTGCTGTCTACACCACGTCACAATTTCCGCCAACGCCACGGCGTCCTCTTTCAGCGCGTCCTGCAGCCGGCGCACGTCGGCCAGCCACATCCGCGCAAAAACGCAGTCGCCACATGGGGCTTCCGGCGCGGCGACCTCGACAGCGCCGTCAGTCGCCAGCCGGTAGTCGTTGGCCTCGGCGATGTGGGTCATGCTTTCACCGTCGTCGTGTCTGAGCAAAAGCGGCAGTTGTACAGGTGGAATGCCTTGCCTGGGAACTCCTGCGTGCCAATGTAGCGGTGTGCCGTGTACCGCCGGCACACCTGGCACCAGAGCACGCGGGTTGCGGGCGGAGCCTCCGTCGTCGTCTGAGCGTTAGCCGTCGTCATCGTCTGTTCCTCCGGCTGTCCAGCGCCACGGCGACGAAAAACGCGGCGGCGACGAGAAAGAGCATGACTGAGCACCATAGTTGGTAGAGCCCGGTGAACCATAAAGGGCTGTCTGTTGGAACTGTTTGTGCTATAATGAACATGTCGAGCCTCCTTCGTGGGGGTACGAGCCCGGCCTGATGCGCGTCAGGCCGGGCCTTCTGTTTCTAGGCCAGGCTGGGCACGGGCGCCGGCACGGGCATCGCCAGAGCGTGGGGGCCGCTGCTCCGGTGCACCAGCTCCACCTCTGCCACCGGCTCGCCGGCCAGCACCAGGCTCAGCAGCCCGAACGCCGTGTGGTTGTGGAACGTCTCCCCGCTTGCCAGGGTCGTCGTCATCTCCACAGCACCGTGCCGGTAGCGAGCGCGCCGGAGCCAGCCGAGCGCCCGGTAGAAGCGAGCCTGCGCTTCCTCGGCGGCGCCAGGGGTATACCTGAGCGCCTGCATCGCCTCTTTTACACTCTCGTCTTCGTAAACGTGGGTCGTCTCTGTCGTCTGCGTCTGGTTCATCTGTCGTCTCCTCGTCGGTTCGTCTTGCTGCTGGGGAGTAGGTTCCAACCTACTCCCCACCTGAGACTGGGACTACTCCCAGTCTAAAACCCTCTCCACTGAAATGGGGAAGGTGTCTCCTAACATGTAGGGCTGCGGGATGGTCAGCCCCACCAACTTCACAAAAAAGGTGCCAGGGGCGATGCGAACAACCCGCCCACCGCACTGCTGGCCGCCCGCCAGGACAACCGTAACCAGGTCTCCGACCTGGACTTCGGAGAAGGACTTCCGTCCATCCTGGGAAAAAACTAAATTGTGGACCATCACAGCCTCCTTGCCCTCGCGGGCCTGCTGGGTATCCCCCCAGAGGGTGCCGGTAAACCCGGCTGTTACTTCGTTCGTCGTTGCGTCCATCTGTCGTCTCCTCGTCGGGTCGTCTGCTGAAATCTGCCTACAGTATAGCAGATTCCTTTATGGCCGTCAACTATTGGACAGTAGTCAACCGTGAAGATTGCGTCAACATATTGACAGCCGTAAACTTTTGTCTATACTGGTAGGTATGGGTAATTCAATCGTTCAGGAACAGGAGGCAGTGATGGGGCAAAAGCTCTATACTGTCGCCGAACTCTCGGAGATGTTTGGCAAATCCCGTCAGACTATCCATAATTGGCTAGACGACGGGGTGTTCCCAAACAAGTTCGAGGTAGGGGAAGGCGGCGGTAAGATTGTCCTCATTCCGGCTTCCGACGTAGAGCCAGTCAAGGAGAGAGAGGCGGCGAAACTGCAAAAGCAGTTAGCTCGCCTGGGCTTTCACAGTCTGCCTGCGTAGGAAGGAGGAATAAAAAAGCCTCCCCCGCAGGCAAGGCCCACGAAGAAGGCTAGGCTCTAACCCTCCGCTGTTGTTTTCTCAGGACGGCAAGCGGAGAAGGGATAGACAATGAAGCGATATTACATCTATAAGCTAGTTGACCCCTTTTCAGACGAAGTCAAATACGTGGGCTGTTCGGTCAACCCCACGCAGCGCAGTCACGGGCACTATTATCGGATTTCTGCCAGCCGCGACTTGGCGGGGTGGGTGAGAGGTCTCGCGCAGCAGGGCATAATGCCAATTCTGCGCGTGATTGAACAGTGTGATTCCAGGGCCACGGCAGACGCGGTCGAACACTTCTGGGTCAG
>JAQULY010000498.1 GCA_028718445.1 Kiritimatiellia bacterium | reverse complement strand
TAGACGTTGAACCCGTGAAGCCCCGCCATGGCCGGCGCGTTGATCAGGTAGTTGTACTGCATATCGAGGAACACCTTGTAATTGACGTCGGGCCGCACATCGCAGTTGAAGGTGCCCGCCATCATCCCCAGGCAGGGCGCCTGCAGAAAGTTTTTCTGCGGCTCGGGCGTCGCTTCCCAGAACGGCGCCATTTCCAGATCGTAAAAGAGCGCAAGATCGCGCTTAACCGCGTCGTTGGCATATTCTGCGGCGTATCGCTCCAACATGAGCTTGTGACCGCTTCCCGCCAATTGACGCATCATGCCCCGGAAGTTGGAGGCGTCCCCCAATCCGACCCAGGGATAGACGACCTTGCCCTTGAAGGCCGGATCCGCTCCGATGCGCAGACATGCCTGCGCGTAAACATCGAACTTCTTCTGCTGTTTCGACAGAAACCCGATGGTGCACTCGTCGGCCATAACGCCATCGACGTAGGCCATGCGCATATCCTCCGCGGTCCAGAACTTCACCACTTCATCGATGGTGAGAATATCGGAATCCGGAGTCCAATTCGGCACGCTGTCATAGGCGAACCAATTGCCTCCATTCTTTTTCCATTCCTCGATCGCCTGGATGGGAGGCGCGATTCCAATACCTCCACGAGACAACGTGACAAAATTAACGACGTTGACGCTGCTCAGCAGGTGTTTCTTCAGGTAGTTCCAATCGACCTTGGCCCGAACGGCGAGCATGACCGGGTGTGAAGGATAACCGAGACAATTCTCCGGAACCATACGCACGATGAGGCTTCGGAAAGCGACCGCGCCCCGAGTGCCGGCAAACACCCGGTAGGTCCCCGGCTCCAGCCGCCGCATCGTTTCCCGATGGAGTTCGTCGGTTCCATTCCACTCCAGAACGGCGGTCGAGTCGCTGTCGGCGCCCAACCGCACCCACGCGGCAGCGTTCGTGTCCGTCAACCCAACCTCGGCTGCGATAAAGACCCAACCCAGTCGCGGATTCTCGAACGTGAACGTCCCCTTCCCAAAATCCTTGACGCAAAGCGCTTCGGTCACGACATTGTTCAGCACGCGTCCGCACCCGGCCCGTTCATGGCCCGCTGCCAGATACTCGGCCAGATAGCTTCCTTTGCCGCTTTCCTTCAGCACGACAGCATGCCGATCGGCTTCCTCAAAATCCTTGAGCCGGAAACTGACGCTGCGTCGGTCCAGCACCTCCGAACCGCGCCTCAGTTCCACGTCCACGAATTGGACCGCGGACAACGGATCCGCCGCCGGAAACTTGAACGCGCATCGTTTGCGGGCCTTTTGTTCCATCGTCCCGACCACCCGCCGATAGTTGTCCCGCCGTTGAACATGAACGGTTAAATCCTTGGTCTTCCGGGACAAGGCCAGTCGGACTTGTCCCTTGATCGCGTCGCCCTTGCCGATGCTCTTCGGAAGTGTCACATCCGCAATGCGATCGGCTGATTGCACGGTCACGAACGCCGACCCGAAGTCCAGCACCGCCTCGCCGTCCTTGACCTGGAGATCCAGGAAGAACTCGCCGCCACCGATCGCTCCCAGCCCGCATGCGACGTTGTTGGTTCCCACTTGAAGCGACACTTGTTCCTGTTTGCGCAACACAATCCGGTTATCGCGATCCCTCGCCGTCCACACGGTGGTTACGTTTGTTGCCGTCGCGCTCACCAGGCGGAACGCCATTGCTTCCGGCGCCTCCCGATTCATGCTTCGGAAATCCGATCCTTCGATCCGAACGGAAATGGAAACGTTCGCCGCCTGGCGGAGCAGATGCGTCACCAGCGCAAGATAATAGTCGTACTCTACCAGCTTGACCGTGCCCGGCTGATCGCTCGTGCCCGGTGTGAGCAACTGGTAGTCGGGGGTTTCAAATCCCTTGAGAACCCAAACCTCGCCCTTGCCGTGCCGGTAGCGTTCCAGCACGCCGTCCTGCCAAACCTGGCGATCGGAAAATTGGGCGAACGCCGGAAGTCCCTTGAACGGATACACGCACGTCAGTCCCGCCGCCAGCCGATTCGTGAGCGCCGACCTCAGGGGATCGTCAACTGGAACGGCCGATAGATCGGTCTTCAGGATCAGCGGCGTGCCGTCCGCCACTTTCTTCAGCATCTTCTCCCGCACGGTTTGGGGCAGCGCCGTCCAGGCGATCTCCGCCAGGACCATGACATCGGACGGCTTGTCCAGCGCTTGCTCGAACAGCTTCTCTTGTTTCGCGGCGGCAGCCACGGCAAAACCAACCGCGCCGGCGGCATAGCTCTCGGCGCTCTTCTGGCCAAAGGTCCGGCGATCCGGCGTCGTGAGGACCGTTGGTTCCATATCAAGGCGTTGGGCAAACTGCGAGACTTCGCGCCGTCCATCGCGATAGCACATGATCAGCGCGCGCAGCGGCGTCGCGAGTCCGGGCCTGGCCCAGGCGATTGCCGGAAGGACGTTGGATGCGGCCGGATCAAGAGAATCGTGCGGATATTCGCGGGTGTACTTGGCACGAGGCGTCTCCGACATTTTTCTCCAGTGGTCCAAGGCCGTGAAGCGCGCTTGCGCCCAGCCGCGCGCATTTACGTCGGCGCCGGGTGTGTTCAGCGCCTGCTCGCTGCATTCCAACGTCAGCTTGAAATCTTTCGATATGCTTGCGCTGTCCGAGAGCGTGCGCAACGCCTCCAGCTTCGCGTAAACGGCGAGGCCGGGCATGCTCAGCGTCTTCCGTGCCGCGGCCATGATGGCGGGAATATCCTTGAACTCGCCCACATTGTAGATGCTGTACGTGACGTACAACCAGGCATCCGCCAGCGTGCCGGGATCGGCGTTGCGCAGTTCCGTCACCTGTTCATAGAGGCTTTTGGTCAATTCCCGATGGGGAAAGGAAGGCCCCCTGTCGGCCGGCACCCGGGCGCTGATCGCATAGAGGCAATGCCCGACCTGCAAAAGCGCGCGCGCTCGTTCGGCATCGTTGGAAGCAAGGGCGTAGGCCACGGAGAAATATTTGCGCGCGCCGCAGTAATCCGAACCGGGACTGGCATTGGTGTAGGGATGCGCCTTCTCCGCGTCGGAGAGCGGTTGGACCGCGTAGCGATCCGTGCCCGCCCGCATCGCGGCAGCGTAGGTGGTCGGCAACGAGGATGGCGCGGTTGCCAGCTCGCGGGCAACGGCTTCGGCCTTTTCCGGCGTCAGCGCCTGCGCGTGGAAGGCGATGCGTTCCACCTCGCCGATCAAGCGATGCGCGACTGCATTCGTATTGGGGCCCGGAATATAACGCCCAACCGTAAAGGGCCATACCGTGCCGTCGGCAGCCGCCGGGCCGCAGTCCTTGAATGGGATCTGGAATTCAGCGGTCCATCCTTCGGCGTCGCGCGCCACGCGGCCATTCCAGCTCGAGCCGCCATAGGGAAGCTTGGCTTCCCAGCGTTCCCCCGACGCGCCCACCAACAACTGCAAGCGGCCGCCAACCGGAATAATGCTGACCTCCGCGCTGTCCGCCAACCACAAGGGTACTCCGCTTGCAGCGTTCGTCGCGGAACCCTGGCACCGCACGGCGACCCAGAGGGCATCCGGCGTCCAGCCCGCCCGGAACCATGCCGGGCGCTCCGCGAAACCGCCTTCCGAATTGGGAACAAGCAGACCTCCGACTTCCGGAGCCGCCGCCCAGATCGCGGGTTCTATCTTTCCATCCAGAACGGGAGCCTGCTGGAGTTGGTAACAGGGATACTCCGCGCTTGCGGCCCAATTCATTTGAGCGACGCCGATGACGCCCGTGCACAACAGAATCCCTATTGTCTTTCTCACGGTGTATCCTTTCGGTTTTGTCTGAGCTTTTTACTCGGCGTCGTACGGCTGAACCTGGACGAAGTCGTAGCGCAAGGTCTGCCCTACGGGACCGCCCGCGGTCGCGTCGTCCTTCCAGTCGGAGATCGTCAACACCGCCGTATCCGCCTTGGCGCGGAACACCGTGAAGTGCCGATTCAGGTCGATTTGAGGCGTTTGGGCCGACAGCGCCGGCAGGATCTCGCCCCGTTCGATGGCCATGGAGACGGCGTGGCGGGATCCGGTCATCGTTTTGCCGGGATCATCCGAATAAAACGAGACCGAATAAAGCCGGCCCGGCTGCAGATCCTTGATCGTCTGGGTCAAGCGGTTCGGTCCTTTGTCGCTACGCCGCATGGAGACGCACTCGTCGGCTCCAGGCACCACGCCCAGGTAAGACCGGTTCTGAGTAATCCTGCCGAAGTTGGGGATTGTGAT
>JAQULY010000497.1 GCA_028718445.1 Kiritimatiellia bacterium | reverse complement strand
TGCGGACCAGGCGCAGGGCGTCGCCATCGCGTCGCAGTTCGGCGCGCTTGGGGAGCGTGGCCTCGATCAGGGCGACCTCGCCGCGCAGCAACTCGATGCCTTCGCCGCGCGCAAGACCGGTGTAGCCGAGATCGAGTTCGAAGCGGACGTTGTCGCCGGCGATCGCGCCGCGCAGACCGAAGTCGCGCAAGAGCGGCGCCGCGTGCAACGAAGCGCAGGTCAGGAGCAGCAGGGCGAGGGTGGAAGTGAGGTGATGGCGAAGTTTCATGGTGGCCTCCAGGAAGAGGGTTAAGGGTTCAGGATTCAGGGGTGTTTCCGGTGCAACGCCTCCATATGGGGCAAGTTGTGAGAAGCGTCCATCCATCTTTGTCGTGAGCTTTGTAGCGAGCTTCGTCGACAAAGTTCGCGACAAAGGTTCTCAGACCAGGTTTCAGTTTGGTTCATGAGAAAATTGAAGCATTTTTGGCCGGCAGGTATGTCATGGCAATGTACGTGAAGTGTAAAAAAATCATTTCGAGATACCGTCCGCCAATTCCGTCAACCGCAGCAACTCCGCGACGCGGGTGTCGAGTTTCATTTCGAGCGCGACGGGATGCAGCAGCCTGGCGACGTCCCCGAAGCGGCCGCCGGCCGCATGCGGACTACGCCGCAGCAGTTCCGCGAACTCCGCCGCGCTTGCCGCCAGTCGCAGCTCGGGGCGCGCCGCTTCGATGCGCGGCGCGATCTGACGCGGCATGATCGGCTGCTCGATCTCCTCGATGGCCTGTGTGTCGACGCGGCGGTAGCGCACGCGCACCATGCCCAGCGGGCGGTCGGCGGGCTGAGCCGACGGCAGTTCCAGTTCATAGAGAGCGGTGACCGACTGTCCCGAGCCGACCTCGCCCGCGTCCACGGTATCGTCGCGGAACTGCTCCTTCGTGAGGGCGCGGTTCTCGTAACCGAGCTGCCGGTAGCGACTGATGGCGGCGGGATTCCACTCGACCTGAATCTTCACATCCGTGGCGATGGTGTTGAGCGTGGCGGCCAGATCGTCCACGAAGGCGCGTCTGACCTCTTCGGGCGAGTCCAGGTAACGGTAGGAGCCGTCGCCGCGGTTGGCGAGTTCCTCCAGCATGCGATCGTTGTAGACCCCGCGTCCCACGCCGAAGACCGTGCAGGTGATACCCTGGCGGCGATAGGCCTCGATGTGCGTGAGGATGTCGGCGGCGCTGTCCGTGCCCAGATTGGCGACGCCGTCGGAGATCAGGATCACGCGGTTCTCGGCGCCGGGAACAAAGCCGCGGGCGGCCTGTTCGTAGGCCTGGCGCATGCCCTCCTCCAGGTTGGTGGAGCCGCGGCAACGCAGCCGGTCGAACGCCGCCAGGATGCGATCGCCCTCCATTCCGGGCGATGTCTCCAGGATCAGGCGGGCGTGGTCATCGAAAGTGATCAACTGCAGGCGGTCCTGGGGCGCCAGTCGTTCGAGCAGCAGCGCCAGCGCCTGGCGCGCCAAACCGATGCGGTCGGGCTGATCCATCGAACCGGATGTGTCCACCAGGAAAGTGAGCATGGCGGGTCGCTGCTCCTCGCGTCCGAGGCGGCGGCCCTTGACGCCGACGCGCAGGAGCGTCAGGCCGGCGCCGAAGGGCGAGGGGGCGCCCTCGACGTAGACGCGGAAGGTGGCGTTGTCGGGAGCGCTGTCACCATAGTCGAAGGCGTTGACGATCTCCTCGGTGCGCACGCTCTCGGGGTCGGGCAACGCGCCGCCGGTCAGCGCCTGGCGGGTCAGGGTGTAGGCGGCGGTGTCCACGTCAATCGCGAAGGTCGAGAAGGGGTTGACGCGCGTCTCGATGAAGGAATTGTGGGCGGCGGGAGGTCGCTGGGTGGGAGGCGGCGGAGCATCCTCGGAGGGTTTGTCGGCGGGTTGAACTCTGCGTAGCATCTCTTCCTTTGAAGCGACGCCGGAAGCGGCAACTCCCGGTTCCGCTGCTTTACCCGCTTCCACGGGGGCTTTGGCCGGCGGGAGCGGTGCAGACGGTCTGCTAGCGGCGGCAACGGGGGCATACTCCCAGCCGAGGTCGTTTGCGCCGACGGTCTCACGCCGTTCTGCGCCGCCAGCGGCCTCTGGGCGCGCATACGAGTCGGGCAGCGCGACTTCCACTTTGACGTCAGGGTCCATCTTGGATTCGGGCGCGATCCCCAATCGTCGCTTTCCCGTCCCGTGGGTGGCGGAAAGATCGCGAAAGTGCATGGCGGACACATTCTGCTTGATTTTGATTGTGTCGAGACTTTCCGCGTTGATCCCTCCCTGGTCCTTTGCTTCGGGAGCGCTTGCCGGCAAATTGCACGCGGCGCCATTCACAACGGTCAGGCGCTCATCCTCGCGCAATGATGCGGATGAGATTTTTGGTGATTCCAGCTTGTAGTCGTGCAGGTGGGACGAATCTGACTTGTCCCGCCAGTCTGCCGGATGTTCTTCGGAGGTCGCGTCTGCTTCCAGCGCCACTACTTCACACGATGGGCTGCAGAGCACTTGCGTGGGGGCTGCCTTGCGAGTCGCCCGCACGTGCATATCTTGATAAAACGCAGACATCAGCAGCACCAGCACCACCAGCACGGCGGCGGTTGCCAGCAGGCTGGTGTGGCGCGCGGCCCACCATTGGCGGACGGGCGATCCATACTGCGTGGACAGCACGCGTCGGCGCTTGGCCGGGTATAAACGCAACGGTTTGTCCGGCGCGGCGGAGAGGCCCGCGCGCAGGGCGGCCACGACCGGTTCCAGTTCGGCGGCCCGGGCGCGGCAGGCGGCGCAGTCCGCCAGGTGGAGACGCATGGCTTCGGCCTCGGCCTGTGGCAGGCCGCCCAGCAGCCAGGAGGTCAGGCGTTCTTCGCAGGCGCAGGTGTTCATACGCCCTCCTCTTGTTTGACGGAGGCGGAGAGTTTCTTGACGGCGTGGTGGAGCAGGCTGCCGACGTAGCCGCAGGAATGGCCGGTGACGCTGGCGATTTCCTCGTAGCTCAGGCCCTCCTGCAGACGCAACAGCAGTACCTGGCGCTCGGGCAGGGCGAGCACTCCCAGACAGTGCATGACCCGCGCGACACGGTCATCCTGGGGCGCATCACAGTGCACGCCATCGCGGCACCAGGCCGTTTCCACCGCCTGCCGGTCGTGCAGTCGCCGGCGGCGATGTTCGGAGCGGAGCAGATCCACCGCCTCGTTGTGCGTCACGCGGTAGAGCCAGCTCTTCAGACGCGGATCGGCCTGCATGCCTGGCGGCCACTGACGGAAGAGTTTGACGAAAACGTTCTGCACGACATCCTGAGCCATGGAGGCGTTGTTCAGCAAACGCGCGGCATAGCGCAATAGAGGCGTCTCGAAGGCGGCGACTACATCCTCCATATACTCGTGCCGCCGCGTCCGCGGTGAGTCATCAGGCTCTTCGGAACCGACCATGGTTGCTCCCGAAACCGGTTTGCTATTCACCCCTTATACGCTTGCCGACGCCGATTTCTTGGTCAGAACGGGCGTCAACGCTCAAGTCGCCGCAGGATGGCGATCGCCTGGCGCTCGTAGATGGCTTGCCACGCTGGCGCCAGCAGACATTCGGTAACCTCGTAGCCGCCCTTGTCGTAGAAAGCCGCCGGCGCGCCGTAGTGCAGGTATCCGTTCGAGAAGGCGACCACCCACGTGTGTCGGTGAGGAGATGCCCGCTTAAGCTTCAGGCCTACTTCCACGAGCAGTTCCGCGGGGGAGGTGACGATCGCGCAGCCGCCGATCATAAGTCCCTGTATTTCCGCCGCGATCGTGCGCGCGCGCGAGATCCGGTTGATTTCCGCATGCTTGCGGAGCGTCGCGATGTTCTCGCGGATGCGTGCCAGGCTCTCCATGGCGCGGAGGCTGCCGAGGTATTTCTGTACGAGCTGACGCGTCATGGCATCCATGGCCGCGTGCGTCTCGCGGCCCAGCCGCTTGTCGTTCAAGTAGAGGTAGGAAGCGGCGGCGGGAAACTCCGGATGGAGAGCGTGCGCCAGGTACAGAGGCAGAAATGCCCTGAAGTTCAGCGTGGTTCCCCGTAGCGACTCCAGCAATTCCGCTTGTTCGCGTTCCAGCGCCGCGATGCGTTCCGACACATCGGTCCGACGTGGCAGCCGGACGCTGGCGGACAGGAATTTCAGCGCGGCGGCGCCGGGCCGGATTTTCCGCCATGCCCTCAACGCGCCCAGTCCCAGCAGCGTCCCCAGCGGCTCGACGTCGCACGGGCGGCCGAATTCCTTGA